>JAESTB010000018.1 GCA_016763815.1 Arenicella sp. | reverse complement strand
GTCGCCAATGCCAATAATTTGACACTGGTGCAATTGTCGTTAGCGTGGGTCTATCAATTGACCGGCGTCACGTCGACTATCATAGGTGCAACCTCGGTGGAGCAGCTTAAAGAAGATATCAATGCCTATGAAATTGCGTTGTCTGATGAGATTCTAGAGCAGGTCGGCGCGGTGATTAAGCGTTTCCCTCAACCGTTTTAGTGTCGATCGATTGAATTTTATGACAATGTTCATTAGCTTAAAAAGGTTGACCTCGCTGCTGTTGATTGGCATCGTTTCTAGTAGTGCTTATGCGCAAGATGTTGATGATCTTGGCTTCGTCGAGGCGATTCCTCTGCATCGAGCCCCACCAGTTTATCCTAGAAATGAGCTGATTGATGGCAATGCTGGTATGGCCGAAATCGAGTTTATGATAGATGAGGCTGGGCAAGTCTTTGCTCCCCGTATTCTTCGCTCGACGGCGACCAAATTTGAAAGCGCCGCGCTGGCTGCGGTGAAAAGTTACCGTTATGAGCCTGCTATGTTTAATGATAAAGCGGTCCAGTCTCGCACCTCGATCAGTATTCAATTCATAGTTGAAGGCGAGATTGAAGGGGTAAGTAAACGCTTTTCTAGCATGTATAAACGGGTATTGAAAGAGTTGGAAGCCGACCAACCGAAGTTATCCAAAATTGATCAATCGATGAGTAGTATGTTGGCCGCAGGAAATCTATCGAGTTATGCGCTTGCCCGATATAACCTGCTTGAGCTTGGAGTCGCAAGGGCCTTTGGGAATTTACCTCAACAAATGGAAGCGATAAGAAAGTTATTGATGTTTGATGGAAGGGTTAGCGAGAAAAACCGCGCACTGGATAAGGGCATGCTACAAAGGGTTCGATATTCTTTGTTTTACTCGCTGGTGAGTACGCAACGCTATGCGGAAGCTCTTGAGCTTCATTCAACCATTAAAAGGAAGGACCAAAGCGTCGCTCTTCAATTATCCAGCACGGTTGCGAAAATAGAGCAATTACGACAAGGCGGTGGTCAGTCGGTGATCGACATTGATTTAGGAGTGCGAGGCTATTCGATTGAGTACTTATTGAATAACTCGCTTGGGATTGTTGATGTTGAAGGCGTTATTACGTCTCTTAACCTTCGCTGCCAGCGCAAGTTTAAGCAGCTTTCATTTGCCGCTGGGTCAGAGTATCAATTACCTAAGTCCTGGGGAGCATGTTTACTAGAGGTCGTCGGCGAGCCAGGCACCGTTGCTAAATTAGTGCAATATTGAGTCTGTAATTGTTGACTTAGTAAATCAGCGCATAGATTACGGTTTGCTTCTATACGCTGATTTTGTTGCTCAATGTGGTGGCACTTTGAAGTATAAAGCGGAGCTACGAGTCTTTTTGGCCGCGACCAGACAACACTAGCAAGCCAGCCGCAATACCTAAGTTTTTGACAAAGTTCTGAAGCTCATGCGCATAACTGGGGTCGCCTTGTAGAGCCCAGAAATTGTGAATATAAAGATTAATCAAAATCGTCAGGCCGAATAACATCAAGGCACTAATTCGAACAGCTTTGCCGACGATCAGCAATAAGCCCAAGCCAATTTGCAGTGCGATGGTGACCGGTAGCAATAGTTCAGCCAACGGCACGCCCTGCTTGAGCATTAAATCTAATGTGCTGTAGTATTGAATGACTTTCATGATTCCCGGGAGTAAGAAGTAGGTGCCAAGCAGCGTGCGGCCCAGAGTAAAGGTCAAAGTATCGAGTTTGTTAAGAGTGTTGCTCATTTGTCTATTACGGCTAGTTAACTAAGTGAAGGGGCATAATTATAGGCGAGCTTGCTAGAGAAAGGGCAGTCCCGTTACTTTCTAAATGTTCTACTTTGTCGCTAATACTCCACGACGCGTCATTGCCAGTGCGATTAAAGTCACCGGCAGTAGGCAAAAAGCGATTTAAGACACGGCTTAATTTACTTACTCATTTCAGTCAGCATCGCTGGCGTAACCCTAAAGTCTAGGCCACCATGAACAAAGGCCTGCCTTATAGTGAACTGTTCGAACACCTCAATTAGCTCTAAGCTTTTAAAATGCATCAAACGCCATTCTGGTAATGGGTAGAGTTTTGCTACTCCTCCTGGTTTAAGAACACGCAAAAACTCGCGTAAGATTTTAGTTAAGGCGGCTTCGTCTTTGATCCACACAAATAAAAGAAAGCTAGTTAAAATCTGGTCGACGCTTTGGTCGGCAAATGGCAAGGCATCAGCATAAGCTGAAATTGCTTTTGAGCGACCCTGTGGTGTATGGCTGAATTGACCCCTGCTGCCCATTGCGCGTGCCAACATGCGATCCTTAAAACGTATGTCAACTTTCTTAGCGAACAATGGGTCAATACCGTAAAAATCTATACCAGCCTCATGACAGGCTTGAAACATTGAATCATCAGCGAATGGGGTGTAACCACAACCGATATCTACTATGACCTTTCCTTGTAGGTCTTTGAGTACTGTCGTTGCGCGCTGTCCCTGAAAAAAACACCCTTCGGTAATACCAAAAGGGGCGAGCGGTGTGCATCATCCGGATGCCGCTCTTCTCAATTGCTCGAACTTGCTTGCGCATTATTGCGAACGCAATATTGGCCATCGGCCGAGTAATTCGCTGTTCTAATATTCTCTTTTTAAAATTCATGATGATCATAGCCCTGTAGCCATCGCCTCGTAATCATAGTTCGGTAAGACGATGCCGCTCAAGCTAGTTTGTTGAATTTTCCTGATCTAGCGCTAACAATAGTTTAGTCTGGAAATAATCATGAACGATGTCGTAATCTGTTTACTCACAAACTTACAATTATTTGGAGCCGCTTATGAGCGATAATGTATACAAGAAAACCGAGATAGTCGGTTCGTCTAAAACCAGTATTGAAGATGCCATTGCTCGCGCCTCGAAGACCTAGAAGAATTTAGATTGGTTTGAAGTGATCGAAACTCGTGGGCATATTGAGGATGGAAAAATAGCCCATTACCAAGTAACTTTGAAGGCCGGCTTTAGCTTGGACTAGTTTTTAC
>JAESTB010000217.1 GCA_016763815.1 Arenicella sp. | reverse complement strand
GTTGTTCCCACTCTCGCTAAGGACTACCGCCATTAGCCTCGAGCGGTGCCTAGTAGCTGTACGCTTCAAGCCTTACAGAGACCGTTTATACTTAATCAGAGGTTCCTTAAGCAAACCCCAGTGCTTTTTAAGTCAACCCTCAGAGATCTACATAATGCAAAACGAGCCTCACGATAAGACCCAATCTGATCGCAACGATTCGCCATTTCATCGCGGCGAGCATGACGTACAAGCCCGTTTGGGGGTTCGTGATATCGAGCAATGGGCGCGCCAAGTGATCCGCCACTATTTACCTGAACAGCATCGTCAATTTTATACCACTCAACCGTTTCTTATTGTGTCTGCACGTGACAAGGCGGGGCAGCCTTGGGTGACATTGCTACACAACTCAGGCTCTGAAAGTTTCGTTACCTCGCCGGATCCGCAACACCTGGTGATTAAGGCCGCGAGAGTCAAAGGGGATGCTCTCGAACATGCGTGCGAATCTGGGGCTGACGTAGGCATACTCGGCATTGAGCCAGTGACGCGAAGACGCAACCGTGTTAACGGTCGTGTCGTGGCGGTGGATTCGGAGACGTTTACGTTTCGCGTCGAGCAATCTTTCGGTAACTGTCCGCAGTATATTCATCAACGTGCGACTCATCTGCTTGATGAGAAAACCAATATGCAAGTTCAGCGCGGTACCCGACTCTCACAAAGTCAGCAGAAGTGGATTGCGGCGGCTGATACCTTTTTTATTGCCAGCGGTTATCGCGGTGAAGGCGAGAGCGCCTCTTTTGGTATGGACGCTTCCCACCGGGGCGGCGAACCTGGCTTTGTCAATGTTCTCAGTGACACCCACTTAAGCTTTCCGGATTATGCAGGTAATAACCATTTCAATACTTTCGGCAACCTAGTGCTTGACGCTCGAGTTGGGCTACTCTTTGTCGACATCAAGACTGGAAGTTTACTTCAACTCTCTGGCACAGCAATTATTGACTGGAACCCTGAGCAAGCTCGGGTGACGGCAGGCACACGGCGTTTAGTCGAGATCAAGATAGAACACGTTGTGGAACTAACTAACGCTCTTCCATTGAGGTGGCATAGCGACGAACCTGCAATTCGTTCATTGAGGGTGATTGATAAAATCACGGAAAGTAGGGGTGTTACTTCATTTCTTTTAGAGGCCGAAGACGGAGAGCCGCTTGCTGATTTCGAACCGGGCCAGCACCTGCCGATTAAATTGTCCGTTGCCGGTGTTGATGATCCTGTCAGCCGCACCTATTCACTTTCAAACGCACCTGGTGGCGGGCACTACAGAATCACAGTGAAACGCACAGCAAAGGGATTGGCGTCTCGTCACTTACACGACCATGTCGAACCTGGTGACATGATAGAGAGCCGTGCCCCTGCGGGTGACTTTGTGATGACCAGCAATCTTTGCCCGCTGGTTCTGGTCAGCGCCGGCGTGGGAATCACACCGATGTTGAGTATTTTGCAAACAGTCGCCGCGCAATCCGGAGACCGTAAAGTTTGGTTCGTTCATGGCGCACGGGACACAGAGCATCATCCATTTGCAGAGGAAGTGCGCAGCCTCGTTGCCAAGCACTCCAATATTAAATTGCATGTGGCCTATAGTCGCCCTGGTCTGGCAGACGTCCTTAATCAGGATTATCACAGTACAGGCCGTGTAGACGGGGATTTACTCTCAAGTTTGGTCAACGACACCGACGCCCATTACTTCCTGTGCGGACCAACAGGTTTTATGGCCGGTATTCAGTCCGACTTACAACGCCGATCTGTGTCGATAGAACAGATTCACCATGAAACATTTGGGCCAGTAGACTCATAGTTCTACGCATAATTTTTTAGTTAACAGCATCGTCGTAGAAAAAAAACAAATGTAATTCCTATTCGTTATCGGTCCTGTGATTGGGGTGAGTTATCGGTTTTACGATTGCAATCGTCTGCTGATGGCTGGATTTGTTCTGATGAAGGTGAAGACATATTGTGGACTGATGTTTCGAAGGGTCTGAGAGCTATTCTTGATAAGCTAAAGAAGCGAAAATTTAACTCTCGCGAAGACTTAACTCTCGAGAAGATCTTAGTCGTCTAAAGGCCTAATAATCTTACAATAAACGTTATTAGATGGGCCGCAACAAGTTATAAAGCGATCTCGACGAGATTGCATGTGCTAACCATAGAGTGTTGACAGTAAGCCTTATTCTTATTCTTATTCTAAGGCAAAGGTTATTTCAGAGCCCAAAGCACCTTGCCAATGATAGGTCGACTCACGTACCTATCTTTAAACCGGTTGGCTTTCTAATGCTGGGAATAATGTGTCAGTTTGATTAGTTCAAGCCTGTATAAATACTGGCATTGTTGAGTTACCATCTTGCCATTGAAGGTAATACTGGCTCGCTGTAAAGCCATTATTGCAGAACAGTATTAGATTGGCTTATGACTGAAAATAAAAAACGCGTACTGGTTACTGGAGCAACTGGTTTTACCGGTGGCGCGTTGGCGCGAAAGTTAGTTGAACAGGGTAACCACGTGGTTGCCTTAGTTCGTAAAACAGGCAATATACAAGCCTTGCAAGAGCTCGGTGTTGAGCTTGTTTATGGCGATATAACTGATCGCACGGCGGTCATTAGCGCCGCCGAGAACTGCGATATTATCTACCATATAGCGGCGGTATTCCGAACCGCTGGGCACCCCGATTCGTATTATCAAGGTGTTAATACGACTGGCGTTCAACATGTGGTTGATGCGGCGTTGGAGCACAAGGTCGGGCGCACGGTTCATTGTTCGACCATTGGTGTGCATGGCGACGTCGAAGACTTGCCGTCAAATGAAGAGTCTCCGTTTAACCCTGGCGATATTTATCAGCGTACCAAGCTAGAGGGTGAGCAGCTTTTCGCCAAGGCGATGGCGGCTGGGCTGTCGGCTCAATTTTTCGTCCAGGCGCAATTTACGGCCCGGGAGACATGCGTTTACTGAAGATGTTTAAACAGATTAAACGCGGCTTTTTCCCGTTATTTGGTGGCGGTAAGAACCTTTATCACTTGTCGTATATCGATGATCTAACCGATGGCATTATTCTCTGCGGCGAACATCCGAATGCGGTCGGTGAGCGATTTATTCTCTGCTCAAATGAGTATGGAACATTGAAACAACTGAGTGCCATGATCGCCGCAGAGCTGGGTGTTAAAGCGCCTAAT
>JAESTB010000216.1 GCA_016763815.1 Arenicella sp. | reverse complement strand
TCCTTGGTCTTCACCTTTTTACCTAAAATATTTTTATCCTTACAAGGCCTAATCGGCTACGTTGGGGCATCGATTTTTGCCAGCGCATTTTTCTTATTAGTTTTTTTCGCGGCGATCACATCACAGGTTTCGATTTTACAAGTGCCGATATCCGCTTTTCAAGATGAGCTTAAATACAGTCGTTTCAAGAGTGTTATTGCTCTTGGTCTTTGCTCAGCACTATTAGTAATCGCCTGCATGGTGTCATTTGGCTTGGTGCCTTTCTTCAAGGATTTTGTCGTCTATGCTGGGGAAACGAAATCATTCTTCGATGTCGTAGTTGATGTTTTCTACGAGACCATTCTTCCGTTGAATGGATTTGTCATTTGTTTGTTTGTAACCTATCGCTGGCGCAAAAGTAATTTAGATAAGGAGTTGATGATTGGTGATGAGGGCTACGACGGTTCTTTTACGCAACGCTATGTAAATTTTGCTTTGAGTACATTTGTTCCAGCGATCTTACTGTTCGTATTTGTCAGCACGGTATTACTGAAGTTTTTTGGAATAAGCGTCATATAAGCTGTCGCGGTATGGCCAGATACTGGCTCATAGTGATTTACTGCCGTTTGAGAAGAGCGGCTGTAGACCAAATTTTCTGATGATTGTTACCTATAAAGGCAAAGACCGCTTGGGTTAAAAGAATCGGGGGTTAAACGACTTAGCCGCCCTTCATTAGGCGTTGTTGATCGCGTTTCCAATCTCGCTCTTTAATATTCGCACGTTTGTCATGCTGTTTTTTACCCTTGGCTAAACCGATTTTTAACTTTGCACGGCCACGAACCCAATAAAGGGTCAGGGGCGCAATGGTATAGCCATCGCGATCTACTTGGTCGATTAAGCGACTGATCTCTAGGCGTTTCAACAGCAATTTACGATTTCTTATCGGGTTAGGCGTGATATGCGTCGAGGCTGAAAGCAGCGGTGAGATATGCGCCCCGAACAAGTAAAGTTCGCCGTTGTGCACAGTTATATAGCTTTCTGTAAGCTGCACTCGGCCGGCTCGCATACTTTTTACCTCCCATCCTTCAAGGGCGAGGCCGGCTTCAAAGTCCTCTTCAATGAAGAAATCGAAGCGCGCTTTCTTATTGTTTGCGATAGTGTTTGACGGGGCCTTCTTATTCTTTGCCATTAGGTCTTTGCAGTTGGTGTTGCTTAGGTATACTGAATATGCACGGAATCATAACGCCGAAGCTATTAAATAGAAATATTTTGAAGCTTGTAAATGAAAATAAGCCAACGCTGTCAAATAGAAATTGAAACACGTATAGCACCTAAGGTCGCTAAAATTAAAAGTCACTAAAACATAAACGTCACTAAAACATAAATCCAGCGTGTCCACTTCATCTAATCAGTCCTCAAATCGAAGGCGTCCGTCATGGGGCTCGTTCACTGCGTTCTTGCTTGCCGCGATTGGTTCTTCGATAGGGCTAGGCAATGTATGGAAATTCCCATACGAGCTGGGAGTACACGGTGGAACCTTTTCATACGTTTATGTCGCTTGTGTGTTGCTAGTCGCTTTCCCGTTGATTATCGCAGAGCTTCTAATCGGTCGAGTAGGGCAGGGTAATCCGGTCGCGAGTATTCGTACGATTGCTAAAGAAGAGCGCAAGTCAGGGCTTTGGGAAATCATCGGCTGGCTCGGCATAATCACTAGTTTCTTGATTTTCTCGTTTTACAGTGTGGTTGCTGGTTGGACGCTTTTCTACATCATGAAGTCGTTGTCGGGCGCGTTTGTAAACGTGCCGGCTGAAATTGTTCAGAATTCGTTCGGAGCATTACTTAGAAACGCTGACCAGCAAATCATATGGCATAGCGTCTATGTGTTATTGGTGGTGATGGTGCTATCGCAGGGCGTTCGTAGCGGCATCGAGAGAGCAGTGCGCATTCTAATGCCGGTGTTTATTGGTTTTGTCATTTGGTTGGCTATGTACGCCAGTGAAGTTGGAGATTTTCAAAGCGCATATGATTTTATGACACAATTCGATCTTGATAAAATTACCGCCGAGTTGATGGTGAGCGCACTCAGTCAGGCGCTGTTTTCATTGAGTATTGGTATTGGTATATTGATTATGTACGGCTCTTATCTTAGCGAGTCTAGGCCGTTGTTTTTGGGTGCCGGCATAATCATGGTATTCGATACCGCTATTGCACTATTAATGGGTTTTATTATTCTTTCGATTGTGTTCGCCTTCGGCATGCAACACGATACAGGTCCAGGACTGATATTCGAGACGCTACCGGTTGCATTCGCGCAGATGACAGCCAACGGGATTTGGTGGAGCTCGGCATTCTTTTTTCTTCTTTTTGTTGCTGCGCTTACCTCTGGTTTTGCCCTGCTCGAGCATTCGATAGCATTACTTTCGTCACGCTGGGGAATATCTCGTCGCACCGCGGCATGGATAGTTGGTGCATCCGCTTGGGCTCTTGGCTGGATATCGATCTACTCGCTTAGTGAGCCTACATTCAGCTTTTACTATTTTGGTGAAGAGCGTGTGCGAGGTTATTTTGACTTATTTAATATTCTCTCGACACATGTTTTGTTGCCTTTAACGGCATTGCTAATCGCTCTATTTTCCGGCTGGCGAATGTCCAAGACCTCGGCCCGAGAAGCGTTGGCTATTAGGCCCGCATTGGCACATCGAATATGGATGCTTTGCATCCGCTTCGTTGCTCCGTCTATAATCGCTATTGTTTTACTACTCGTTCTCTTTTTTCCTGCATAGCGTTTATAAGCCATGAATGTATCCCGATCATCGCTGTTGCCGTATAGCGTTAAGCAAATGTATGACGTTATTGCTGATGTAAGGTCTTATCCTGCTTTTCTTAATTGGTGCAGTGGTATGGAGATTGTGTCGGAGAGTGATGACGAGCTAGTCGCCAAGCTGATAATTTCGTATGGCAAGCTTAAGTTTAGTTTTACCACCCGAAATACTATGATCGAAAGTCAGCATGTCAATATGCAGTTAGTTAAAGGGCCATTTTCAAAACTCAGCGGTCAATGGACCTTGCAGGAGTTGAATGACTCGGCCTGTAAAGTGTCGCTGGAAATGGATTTTAATTTCGACAACATGATCGCGCAAAAGCTGTTTGGTCGGGCTTTTCAGAGTATCATCGCAGCGCAATTGGATGCGTTTCACAATCGAGCTGAACAATTATATGGGGACTCTACCTCGACTAAATAGTGATTTGATGACGAGTTGGTAGACGAATTTTTATGCACACAATAAACGTATCTTTAGTATTCGCCACCGAGCAAAAACAATGGATTCATGAAGCTCAGGTGGCCAGCGGTACCTGCGCCGAAGAATTGATAGAGTCCTCGAACTTTCGGAGTAAGGTCGAAGGCCTATTAGCCCTCGATCTTGACCTACTCGATATCGGCGTATTTTCTCAAAAGGTCGCGCGTAATTACTTGTTACAAGAAGGCGATAGGGTAGAACTTTATCGCCCCCTTACCGCTGACCCGAAAGAAGTTAGGCGGCAGCTTGCTTTGTTGGGCAGAACTATTGGGAACACTAGCAAAGGTAAAGCTTAGATCTCGTTATCAGACCAGTGGATGGTGTAGTCAAATCGATAATTTTTCTGGACTAATGTGTATTTTCATAGGGCGATTTCAGCAATGATTGGATCGGAAAGATTTTTTTTGACCTAAGGCTTATATAAGACCGTAATTACAGACAAAATGACTGTTAATAACTCTCGCTTATGCTTACTATAACTCTGTATTCATACAACAGGTCTGTGAATGCTCGAGAAATCCCATATAATTAGTATTATTATTTGAGAGTGTAGCCAGAGAGGACACGCTCAAGTGACTAAAAAAACTCGCTGAGTAAAACGAGTTGAATGTGACAGTTTCTCATTTTTTAAAAGCTTAACAAAAAGTATAAACCTTGTTATAAGGAGGAGTAATTGAATGAATTTTTCATTTAAGAAAATAGTGTCGGCCGTGGCTTTAGCTACTGTTGCAGCGCCAAGCATTAGTTTTGCACAAGACAGTGTGCTAGAAGAAATTGTGGTCACCGCATCGAAACGAGCCACTACCTTGCAAGAAATTCCGATTGCGGTCACCGTAACAACGGCAGATACGATTGAGAAAGCACAAATTCAAGATTTGATCGATTTACAAGCGGTTGTTCCTTCGCTGCGCGTATCGCAACTACAAACCTCACGTAACGCAAACTTTGTTATTCGTGGTTTCGGTAATGGTGCAAACAACCCTGGCATCGAGCCATCAGTTGGCGTATTTATTGACGGTGTATATCGCTCTCGTTCGGCCGCCGCTATTTCTGATCTTCCGCGCTTGGAGCGTGTCGAAGTACTGAGCGGACCACAAAGCACGTTATTTGGTAAAAACGCATCAGCGGGTGTAGTTAGTGTTGTAACTCCAGTACCACAAGGCGATTCGGGTGGCTTTGTCTCTGGTAGCTTTGGTGACTATAGTGCAATTGTATTGAAAGGTCTGGTTGAAGGGTCTATCACTGATAATCTAGCGTTTGACTTAGCGGGTAGTTACAATAGTCGTGATGGTTATTTTGAAAACCTAGCGCGCGGTGAAGAGCTCAATGAGCGTAATCGCTACGCTATTCGAGGCCAGTTGAACTGGACTCCAAATGACACAACAGCGATTCGCGTCATCGCTGATTATGATGAGATCGACGAAGCTTGTTGTGGCGTGGTTAACATTGTAAGTGGCCCAGCTACGGGAGCGATCAATGCGTTGGGTGGTCAATTAGTGCCGAATGACCCAGAAGCGTTGGAAGGTTTTTATGATGATCCCGCGATTAACGAAATCAGTAACTTCGGTCTTTCAATACAGGGTGACTTTGAGTTTGAGAAGTTTTCAATAACCTCTATTACGTCGTTTCGAAATAATGACGTTTTTGATAATCAAGACATCGACTTCACCAGCGGCGATTTAACCAATAGTAATAAAAACGATATTAATATTGATACCTTTACTCAAGAAATTCGCTTTGCCTCTAATGGCGACGGCGCAGTTGATTGGTTGTTAGGCGCATTTTACTTTGACGAGTCTGTAGAACAAGAAACTGATGTTTTATTCGGCCCCGCGTTCAGACCTTTTATTGACATTAGCTTAGGCGCCGCGGGCTTTCCTTTGAGTTTGTCTCAAGTTGAAGGCCTTGTTGGATTGCCTCAAGGTTCGTTCTATCAAACCAACTCTGGCGTATCTGATATTGCCACTCTCGATAACGAGGCTTTCTCGCTGTTTGGACAGTTTGATTGGCGTTTGAATGACGCGCTAACGGCAACTGTAGGCTTTAACTACACTGATGATGAGAAAGATTTCTCTTTGATAACCAATCGAACTGAGGTTCGTGGTCTAGTGCCGTTACCCGGCCTGCTAAGCTTAGTGCCGATTAACCCACCCGTTACTACGGGCACGAATAACCCAGTTGAAGACAATTCAACAGCAGATGACGAGCTTACTTATACACTTCGTCTTGCATGGGATATTAACGATACTTTCAACGCCTATGCATCTTACGCAACTGGCTATAAAGCGTCTTCGGTTAACTTGAGCCGCGACTCAGCGCCGTCAGCAGCTGATTTTGCCACACTGGGCTCATTGGGTTTATTGCCAGCTAATGCCAATCCTGGCACTCGATTTGCAGACCCTGAAGAAGCTGAAGTGTACGAACTTGGTTTGAAAGCGCGTTTTGATCGAGGCTCTCTAAACATTGCCGTATTTGATCAAACAGTTGAAAACTTTCAATCAAATATTTTCACAGGCATCGCATTTTCACTGCTTAATGCTGAAAAGCAATCGGTTAAAGGCGCTGAGGTTGCCTTCAGCTACTCTCCAACTAATTCGTTCAGCTATGGCATTAATGTGACGTATCTAGATCCACTCTACGATTCTTTCACCAACGCAGCTGGCGGTGATTTGAGTGGTCAAGTACCTGCAGGTATCAGTGAAATCAGTGCCTCACTTTCAGCGCAGTACGACTTCGAGTTAAGCGGCAATGAAGCTTATATTCGTGGTGACTATCAATATGAAGATGACGTGCAGATTGTTGACGGTATCTCAGCTGATATAGCTTCTCGCGAAGTTAAGTTATTAAATGTTTCTGCTGGCATGACGACAGAATCAGGCTTAGGCTTTACGCTATGGGCTCGTAACTTAGCGGATGAGTCTTACTTGATCAGCGCGTTCCCATCGGTAGCACAAACTGGCAGTATTTCAGGTTATCGCAATGAGCCACGCACCTTTGGTGTGACTGTTCGTAAAGAGTTCTAAAGTGATGAGACTCTTAGCTAGTTAATTAGCTAAGTTGTAGGAAATAAATCAGGCCTATTTCGATTTTGGAATAGGCCTTTTTTTGAATGTTAATTAGTCGATCAGAGTGATGAGCTACAAGTTCAAGTTTGCTGACAACGACGGCTTTGACCATGCATACTATTTGTTCTAAGACACCGTTGAAGTTGCTACGCCAATCCCTGAAAATTCAGTCTCAGCTGCTTGACTGAATACGCTTTTGGAAAAACTAGCCGTGTAGACCTCATGTGTTAAGCCGTTTTTTGTTGCGAAATTATCACAGTAGCCAATGTTTAGTTTCATCTCTTGTTGCTTAGCATTTACGGCTTGAAGGAGTCCTCGTTTAATCGGCAGAGGCAATCAGGATTCATAAGCTAGGCAATGCATTAAAAAGATTGATGATATTGAAGAAACTTGCGCCACAGCCCACTTTTTTGTCTACAATAAATCGATAAAAATTATAATGAGGAGAGCTGATGAGTAGTTTTGCAGAAAGAATGGCGGCGGAGTTAAATCCGGATGGCATATCAAGTTTGGTTGAGGCGTTTGAATATTCCTGTCGCCTGAATGCTGATAAACCAGCCTTTGAGTGTTTTGATCACAGCATAACATTTGCTGAATTCGAGCAATTGACGGAGCGTTTCTCAAGCTACTTAATGTCAGAGTTGGGGCTTAAGATTGGTGACCGAATTGCGATTCAGTTGCCGAATATTACGCAGTACCCTATTGCTGTCTGGGGCGCATGGAGGGCAGGGCTTATTGTGGTCAACACCAATCCCATGTACACCGCTCGCGAAGTTCTGCATCAATTCAAAGACTCTGGCGCGATAGCACTGGTAGTTCTTGATAGTCTATTACCGTTGGTCGATAAGGTTATTGATAACACGGATATTAAACATGTTATTGCCACCAGCGCGATTGACTTGGCCCAGCCGAATAAGGGCTTTCAAGCAACTGGATCAGTGCTTGCTTTCAATGACACGTTAAAAACCAGCAATGCCCTTGCCGATGCGGCAGAGATATCAATGGATGACATTGCCGCTCTGCAGTATACCGGAGGCACTACCGGCCCCTCTAAAGGTGCGATGTTGACTCATAGTAACCTGTTTTGCGCGCGAGCTCTGTCGCGCAAAAGCATAGTGCTGAATAAGCCAGGCGCTAAAGAAATATTAATTGCTGTGTTGCCGCTCTACCATGTGTTTGGTTTTACTGCGAATGTGGTTGGCTCGGTATTGTTTGGTGGTCTAACTGTGATGATTCCAGATCCTCGTAATCTAGATTCAATAATAGCGGCGATGAAGGCTCACCCATTCACCAATATGGCAGGTGTAAATACTCTATTGAGCGGTTTGATGAGGCACCCTGAGTTTGATTCTATTGATTTTTCAAACATTACCGGAGTGATTGTTGGCGGAACTGCATTGGTTAAAGAGATTGGCGAAGAGTGGCAGCGTCGCACGGGAACCATGCTCTACGAAGGTTACGGTTTATCGGAAACATCGTCGAACGGCGCCTGTAATAGGCCCGAGAGTAATGAACTTGGTACTGTCGGCCCGAGTATGCTGTTCCAAGAAATTAAAATAGTCGATGCCGCTGGTGAAAGCGTTGCGACAGGAGCGCGAGGAGAAATCTGTATCCGTGGCCCTCACGTAATGAAGGGTTATTGGGGAAGGCCAGAGGCCACTGCTGAATCAATTGACAAAGATGGTTGGTTCAAAACCGGTGACATCGGAATTATTCAAGACAACGCTCACTTGAAAATAGTGGATCGTATCAAAGACATGGTGATCGTCTCGGGCTTTAACGTCTATCCAAATGAGGTTGAAGCGGTTATCTACGGCCACCCCAATGTGATTGAGCTCAATCACATTGGGGTGGCCGTAGATAACCGCTTCAACCTCATTTGGAT
>JAESTB010000215.1 GCA_016763815.1 Arenicella sp. | reverse complement strand
TATCATTGCTTTGGTATGGTTATGGCGACTCTCGCGTGCGCCAACTTTGGTGCAACCTTGGTTCTGCCTGACGATTCTTTTGACCCTCTGACTACATTGAAAGCGGTCGAGAAGGAGGCTTGTACTGCACTTTATGGGGTGCCGACAATGTTCAGCATGATCTTAAACCATCCGCAGCGACAACACTTCGACGTTAGCAGCTTACGGACTGGCATTGTGGCGGGTGCTTTGTGTCCAGAAGTGCTTATGAATCAGATTATTTCTGATCTAAATATGCGCGAAATTACTAACTGTTATGGCATGACTGAGACCAGTCCGGTGAGCTTTCAATCAGCGACCGATGATAGTTTACAAGTGCGCGCCACAACCGTCGGCTCGGTACATCCGAACGTCGAATTAAAAGTGATTGATACTAAGGGTAACATCGTACCGCGAGGTGTTCGTGGGGAGTTATGTACCAAAGGCTATAGCGTTATGCAAGGCTATTGGGGAGACCCTGAAAGAACGGCGAAAGCAATTATTGACGGCTGGATGCACACGGGCGATGAAGCCATGATCGACGAGCGCGGCTATGGCTCAATTGTTGGTCGTATTAAAGTCACCATTATTCGCGGTGGTGAAAACATTGCGCCTAAAGAAATTGAAGAATTTTTATTAAAAAATAAGGACATTATCGAAGCACAAGCCTTTGGTGTTTCTGACTCCAGATATGGAGAAATTGTGGCTGTTTGGTTGCGATTAAAAGAAGGTTCTGTGTTAACCGAAGACCAAGTAAAGGAATACTGTAAAGGGCAAATCGCACACTTCAAAGTACCGGAAATTGTGAAATTCGTCGACGAATTTCCGATGACCGTAACTGGCAAGGCGCAGAAGTTCCTAATGCGAGCAGAAACAGAGAAAAACTTGCTCGCTGGTTAAATCAAATAAATATAGCAGAGTATGTAAATGACAGATTATCAAATAGATGGCCAATTAGAGTATCAACAAGTGTACGACAACTTTAAGTGGCCTCGTCCATTAAATTACAACTTCGCTCGTGACGTGGTTGATAAATGGGCGAAAGATAAATCCAAGCAAGCGCTCTTTTGGCTGGACGATAATGGCAATAGTGAGTCACGCACCTTTCATGAAGTGAGTCAGGCTTCAAAAAGCCTTTGTAATGTCTTAAGCGATGCTGGGATTAAACGTGGCGATACTATTGTCACAATTCTCGGTCGCAAAATAGCGTGGTGGGAGGTGTTTACAGCGTCAATTAGAATGGGCGCTATATTGTCACCAGGCACCACTCAATTATCAGCTAAAGACCTTGCTTATCGAATTAATACGTCACAAGCGACGTGCATCATTACCGATCAAGAAAATGCCGCTAAGGTAGAAGAAATTGAAGGGCTATGTAAAACCTTAGCTTGCAAAATCGTCGTTGGTGGTGAGCGTGTAGGTTGGGTTGATTATACTGGCGAAGTAGCAAAAGCGAGCACCGAATTTGAAACCGCCGATACCTTAGCTGACGAAGAAGCCTTGTGCTACTTCACGTCAGGTACAACCGGCTACCCAAAAATGACGATCCATACGCACAGCTATGCTATCGGTCATCAGAATACAGGCAAGTACTGGCTAGATTTATCGCCTGAGGATTTGCATTGGAATATCAGTGACACCGGTTGGGCCAAAGCGGCATGGAGTAGTTATTATGGGCCATGGAATAGTGGCGCCGCCGTGTTTATCCATGAGTCGAAGGGCTTTAGCGCCAAAGATACACTTGATATGTTCAGCAAGTATCCGATCACGACCATGTGCGGCGCGCCGACCATTTACCGCTTGCTAGTACTCGAAGACCTTGCGAGCTTCGATTTTGGTAAGTTGAGGCACTCGGTTGGTGCTGGTGAACCGTTGAACCCAGAAGTGATAGAGGTTTGGAAGCGGGCAACCGGTATAACAATTCGCGATGGCTACGGACAAACTGAATCTACCATGTTGTGCGGAAACTTCCTTGGGGTAGAACCTCGGTTTGGCTCCATGGGCAAACCAACGCCCGGCATTGATTTGCAGGTCATCGACGCCCAAGGCAATATTTTACCCGCTAACAAAGAAGGTGACATTGCTGTTCGAGTTCACCCTCAAAAACCACCGGGCTTGTTTAAAGAGTATAAAAACGAACCGGAGAAAACGGCCAAGTCGTATCGCGGCGAATGGTATCTCACTAGTGACCGAGCGTTTGTAGATGAAGACGGATACTTCTGGTTTGTCGGGCGCGATGATGATGTCATTCTATCGTCAGGTTACCGTATTGGCCCATTTGAGGTTGAGAGTGCCTTACTTGAGCATGACGCGGTAGCCGAATCGGCGGTAGTGTCTAGCCCCGATGAGAAGCGGGGTGAAATCGTCAAAGCACTTATTATCTTAACGCAAGGGCATGCGCCGTCTGACGAGTTAATCAAGGAATTACAAGACTATGTGAAAAAAGTCACCGCACCGTATAAATATCCGCGCAAGATTGAGTTTGTTAAAACCTTACCAAAAACGGTTAGCGGTAAGATTCGACGGGTCGAGTTGCGTGAAGCCGAATGGACCAATAAATAGAGTTTTAATAAGGAGTTAATTATGAGTCATTCAGAACATACTTTTGTATCACCCGGGCCTGCTGGCTTGGGTGCACTTGCCGTAGCATGCTTCGGTTTCGCGGCGGTTTTTATGGGTAAGGTTGGTGTTGGAGGTTTGCCATTACTTGCCGCCTGGTTGATTGGAGGTGGCATCGTGCAGTATACGGTCGCTGTTATGGAGCTTAAAGATCATAATATGACAGGTGGTAATGTGTTCTTATTTTTCTCAGCATTTTTTATGTTTGGCGCGGCTCTGAGTACCATTATGAAATTTCTCATGTTGGTAGGCGTGTTTGGCGACGTCACTCCACAGGTTATTGTCGAAGGTTATTGCTGGATGGCGGGCGCTACATTTTTGACTATAGTCACACCGGCTTATCTTAAAGGCCCACGTCCATTGTGTATGATTGTTATATTGATCGATATTGTTCTTTGGTTAATCGTTGGGCTTGATCTGGGCTTATTGGATGCGTCATACCGACCGCTTGTAGGTTATTTATTACTGGCCGCCGGCGCGATTGCTCTATACCTAGCTGGCGCAATTGTGAATAACCATGTTTACGGTAAAACTGTTATGCCAACGTTTGGGGTGTTTGTGAAATAGTCCAAAACGGTACCCGCTGAACGTTGCAACACTTTAAAGCGGTAGCACCCAAAAAAGGCCGGCTTGAATCTTCGAGCTGGCCTTTTCTATTTAGCAGTTTAGGCTTAAAATTTAGCTTAAGCTAAACCGAACTTAGTTAAGGCTAATAATTTTTTGCCTAGATTTTGCGAGTGTTTCTTTTGGTGTGCAACCGAATTTTTTTCGATAGTATTGGGCAAATCGACCAAAATCAATGATGCCAAAATCAAGCAAAATCCTTTTAATACTGCCGTTTTCGATCTCATTAAGCGATTGTAATTCGTGGTGAATCGCGTCTAATTTGGCGTTGCGTATATAAGAGGTCGGAGACGTACCAAGGTGTTTTACAAAACTGCGCTGTAAGGTTCTGGCTGACACATTACAGTGATTCGCAAGTTCAGCGAGCGAGGTGTTTTTACGCAACCTTGATCGGATATAATCAATGGCAGAGCGCACTTGAGGGCAAAACATGTCGTCGCCTTGTTGTTGTAGCAGATCCATATAATTGTGATTATGCAGCTCCAATAAATTTGAAATAATTAATTGCGCATAAGTCTGTTGAACATCTTTGCTTTGCAGTACTCGCGGCTCGTTCTCAATCTGCGATAGAACATAATCAATGGTACTCCACCAAGTACTTGCGTTTTTAAGTTTCAAGTCAAAGACGAGATTGTCATTAACTTCGCGACACAGTAATTTTGATAGGTGGCTTTTAATTCGCTCGGGATCAATGCGAATAACGATGCGATCACACTTCTCATGAAGGAGCATGTTGTAAGGGACCGAGGGCGACAATATAACGGTGTCACCAGCGATAGTGTCACACTGATTTTTTCCATGTTGTATTTCACTTTTACCCTGCAACATAGTGTGCGTGTAAAAGAATTTACTATGCTCTGGTTTAGCCTTAATTGAACAGCCATAGTAGGCATGGAGTAGCGCTATTCCATCCAAATGTACGCCACTAAATTTAACATCTAGCAGTTCGGAATGCCCAACCATCTCAATTTTATGCGGACTCACTCTCTGAGAGATCTGCGAGCGCGCATCATCAATGTCACAAGAGCTGACTATCTTATGCTGGTCCAATGACCTTATGTTAGAAGCTTCGTACATTTTTTAATTGAGTAGTAAAAAAATAAGTTGTCTGAAACTGATTACCAAAACCCTTGTGTTCATAGTGAGTTCCTTTTACTTGCCTTAATACTACATTAATGCCCTGAGTTTGGTTATATCCACAAGCTAAAAACTCAGTATATAATGTGGATGTATTTGGAGCGCTAATTTGGCCGATCACCATCGCTAATCAATGTTCAATTATAGTGAGTTATATTTATATTGATAAAAAGCGATCTAGGGACTGATATGGACGTGCTCAACTTAACTAATTTAAGTAGTCTTATTTCTCTAATGCAGAACTGTTGCTCCCTTAAAGCAAAGCTTAACCGAGACGGTATGTTAACAATCATAGGCGACGTTATTGCTTTTCAGATTGCAAAAGCGATGGAATAAACAATACAAAAATAATCAATCTTAATTAGCGTTCAGTAAGTGCTGAATAAACCTAACCTGTTTTCACTAAAACCGCCGTCGGAAAAACTGAAATGACGTAAATTTGATGTGAAAATATTTTTTTGAGTTATATGAAAATGCAAAATGATGTAGTGATTTTAAGTGCTGTTCGTACACCTTTGGGAGGTTTTCAAGGGGTATTGTCATCGTTGAGCGCACCAGCGTTAGGTGCGCACGTTATTGCTGCGGCCGTTGAGCGAGCAACCTTAAACAGTGATGCCATAGACGAAGTCTACTTTGGTAACGTTGTCAGTGCGGGTGTCGGGCAAGCGCCAGCTAGGCAAGCGGCTTTATCCGCTGGTTTACCAACCTCGGTACCGTGTACAACAGTCAGTAAAGTCTGCGGCTCTGGTATGAAAGCCGTGATGCAAGCGGCTGATTCAATCAGACTAGGCGACACAAATTGTGTTGTCGCTGGTGGAATGGAGAGCATGAGTAATGCGCCGTATCTGCTTACTAAGGCGCGTGCAGGTCATCGCCTTGGACATCAAGAAACGAAAGATTCCTTGTTTGTCGATGGTTTAGAAGATGCCGGAACGGGTGCGCTAATGGGTACGTTCGGGCAAAAAACCGCTGATCGATTTAAGGTGTCACGCGAAACGATGGACGACTTTGCAATTGAATCTTTGCGTCGTGCAACGGTGGCCACGGAGAAGGGCTACCTCACCAATGAAATTGCGCCGATTGAAGTAACTAACCGTAAAGGCTCGATACTGGTTAGCGAAGACGAACAAATCGCAACCGCTAAGCCTGAGAAGATACCTAAACTCCGACCGGCCTTTAAAAAAGATGGCTCAATTACGGCGGCTAACTCCAGCTCTATCTCTGACGGTGCGGCCGCATTAGTATTGATGAGTCAACAAGCGTGTAGCGATCAATCACTTACCCCGCTGGCCCATATTCGTGGTTATGTCAGTCACGCGCAAATACCAGAAGAGTTTACCTTAGCCCCCATCGGGGCCATGCAGAAACTACTGAAAAAGGTAGGTTGGACAGTCGCTGAGGTTGACTTATTTGAAATAAACGAAGCCTTTGCCGTAGTCACACTACAGGCAATGACTGAGTTAGAAATAGATCATGATAAAGTTAATATTCACGGTGGAGCCTGTGCCATTGGCCATCCTTTAGGTGCCTCAGGCGCGCGCATTATTGTTACATTGATCCATGCTCTTGAGCGCACGGGTAAGAAAAAAGGAATGGCCTCGCTGTGTATCGGCGGGGGTGAAGCAACCGCTATTGCGATTGAATTGGTGTAATCAATTATGAATTTTTCTTTAACCCAAGAGCAGCAACTTATACAAGACACAGCACGTAACTTTGCCGAGACCGTGCTTGAACCCGCTGCCACAAAGGTAGCTGATGACCGTGAACTATTTTTAGGCAACATTAAGTCTTTGGCTGAACTCGGTTTTATGGGGCTCAATGTGAGCGAAAAATACGGCGGTACCGAAGCCGGGGTCATCGCCTTTAGTTTAGCCATTACTGAACTGGCTAAAGTGTGTGCGTCAACCGCCGTTACAGTGT
>JAESTB010000214.1 GCA_016763815.1 Arenicella sp. | reverse complement strand
CTTAGCCTACGAGAAGACGGTAAACGCATAGTAGTCATGCATGTTGGAGATGAAGTCCTGATCTCAGGGGTGTCTGTATTGGGCAGTACACCAGAAAACGCATTTTTCATTAATCTAGTGGGGCGCCTTACCCCAGACGCGATGACGATAATCGTGGAGAGCCTCAAGCTCTCAAATAAGCCAAACTTATTTTGAAGTGAGGATTCCGTTAAGGATCTAAGGTGTTAGCTCTAGTGGTTATAATTGATCTAATTAAGTACACCCGTTATTTCACCTCTACTGAGTGCGACCACTGTCGTTCTCAAGTATGCCATCAGGCGGGGCTATCGATGATAGCTTATAGATACCGAAGCCTGGCCGAGTGAGAAAATCGTTGATTTTCAGGCTTATTACTTATCAATAGTCTTGTAATCATGGCATCCAAGGTTTATCTACTTAGACACCTTCATTTTCTGTTCGTCCTTTAATCCCTGCAGGTCGATACCGAGCCGGTTCATCATTGAATATAGCGTGCTTCGGTTTTTCAAGCCCATCATCTCAGTAGTCTGAGTGATATTGTTGTTACATTTATTAAGGGTATAAAAAATGATTTCTTTCTCAATGCCTATGTGTAAATTCTTGTAGGCATCAGTTTGGTTGCCATTGTTGACATAATCATCGACTAATGTCATTAAATTGTTGGAAATCGCTCGCTCGGGCGAAAACGGTAAGAGCCTGCGTACATCAGATAGCCCATGCTTAGATTCACCCTTTAATACAATCGCGAGAAAAAGCGCCGTTGCAACGGGGTAAAGCCCGGCCGCATTGAGGTTGACATCAGCCATTTTCAATACAATAGCGAGTAACGAAACCACTATCACTGGAGACAGTGCAAACAGGCTATAGAGGCAACGAATTGACTCTGATTGAGACGCCGCGCTTCTATAACGATATAAAAGCACAGCTACATTAGCAAATATGGTCAGCAATACATAGACCGCGAATAGTGCGTAATACGGGCCTTTAACAGCTGTAACCGAATAACCAATTGAGTACTGACCTGCAATAATAATGTCAGTAAACAAGAACAGCATAGAAACAACGGTCGCGATCGATACCAAGCCGATTGTTACATAACTATTCTCGAGCCTACTGATTGCGAGCCCATGTAACAGCATGTACATGAGTAAGTAGGTGGTAGCCACATAATATGGTCGAAAAAATGCTTCTACCGAGTGGCCACTTAGAAATTGTATATAGCCACCTAACTCAATTGCATTGTGGCCAGCGAACGCTATTATCAGCGATAGCAGTAAGATGGAAATCTTTCCACCTCTCAAGGCGGTTAGCAAGACAAACAACTTAAATAATAAGCTAGCCATCGCTGGCAAATAATACAGACTCATCGGCACTCTACTCCCTCAGATTACACCACGTAACCGAATTGGCCAGCGACAAGCCCAGAGCCTGCAAACAGACCTCCAATTCGATCCCCTTGTCGCAGACTACCAGAATCAACAAGCTTTTTAAAGCCGACGGGTAAAGTGGCTGTAGTAATATTACCGAGAAGTGGGTAAGTTTTAACCGCTTTGTGCTTATCAATGCTGTGTAGGCTCAGGGTTTGATTAAATGTCGCCTCACCTGTTTGATGGGCCAAGGCCCAGTCGACCCCGTCCCAACCCAATTCGTAAAGCGTTTCATCAAAAATCTTCTTATTAAGCTGAAAGCCCCGTGCCACAATTTGCGCCATTTTCATGCGCGCATCAAGAGTGCCATCACTGCGATACTTGTAATAACACAAATCGACATGCCTACTTTCGCTACGTTGGTTGAACTTCATGAAACCCGATTTTCCATCAGGAGATTGCCCGACAATAACCGCGCCACCCGCATCACCAACTGAGAGCAAACCCCAAAGATGTTTCGCTTCTTCAACTGACACACCTTTTTTTAAGGTATCGACCACGGTACGCAGAATACGGGTTGACACCTCACCGGTGACGACCAATGCATGTGCGATCATGCCTGATTCGACCATTGTTGATGCAAGCTTGAGCCCGTCAACAAAGCCAAAGCAGGCATTAGCGACATCGAAAACATGATCCGCTTTTAAGCCCAACGCGTTTTGAATTATATGTGCCGTCGCTGGCTCAGGTTGGTCTCGCTCGATACCGCAAAAAATTACTGCATCGATCAAATCGCGGTTAAAGTTAGGGCAAGAATCAAATGCATCTTGTGCTGCACGTATCGCTAGCTCAGATGGATTCATAGAACTGGGGGCCACTCGGCGTTCAATAATGCCCATCTCGGTTGACATCCAATCGTGGCGCATGCCGTAATGTTTCTCGGTACCGATGTCCTGCATCAAGTCATCAGACTTGACTTTTTCAGTTGGTAGATAGGTTCCAACACCTATCATTTGACTGCGAATAATCGGCTTAAGTTGGTGTACTTGCTGCGATAACTTGTAGTTAATTTCGTTCATGATTATTCCTGAATAAGGTTATTAAGTAGAAACAATATAATTACATAGCTTTAATTTTTGGAGTGAAAATTAACTTACACCTGTAAGAATCAGGTTCTCGTGGTCTGCAATTGCTAGTCGAGAGCCTCCCAATGTCGTTGATTCGATCAGCAGGTTGCCGCCAACGTGCTGATTTATCCATTGAAAGCAGATAAAAGTAGATTAACTGAGGGTGGTTCGGCTTCTCGATTGCTGATCAATCTTGTTCCCTAGCCCCCTCCCTTGTTGACCTTATGCGAGCGCCATAATCTCTAAACCGCTTCATATAATAAACATAAATTATTGTTTTATATGGCTTTTCTATATAAAAAAAATTCAACTGTGTTGACAGCTAATTAGTATTTTCATGTAGTCAGTTGTGCTAGGCAAGTGTCATGATATTCCCACACTTAAACTACCTAGAAAAAATGCCATGAACGAAATTAACTTCAAATTATTAAAACAGATTCACCAACTTCAACCGGTTGTTCGCTCCAAAGTGATGGGCGTAGGGAGTTACCTTCCTAAACAGCGAGTCACCTCCGACGAGATAATGCAGGACATCGGTACCGAGAAAAAATATGGCTTACGCCACGACTGGATGTCTGCAGAGATGGGCATTATTGAACGTAGAATGGTGTCTGATGATCAGCTTCCGTCAGAGCTCGCT
>JAESTB010000213.1 GCA_016763815.1 Arenicella sp. | reverse complement strand
TTCGAAGGCGGCGATAAGCCAGCTAAACATGGCCGCAATATGCCAAGGTTTGTCGGACCACTGTTTCAGATGAAAATACCACGCCGTTAGCATAAACGCGTTGGAGATCAGTAACAGACAGATAGTTTTGGTGAGTATCGACATCGCAGGAATTATGACAGCCATTGATAGCGGCTTAGGAATATTATTGTTTGGGCTCTAGCGAGTACCCTGGCGGAGGGGAAATGGCACTACAAAGTCCCTTTTTCTTTCGTTTTCTGAGTATATAGTAATCATGCCTAAACTTATACGAGCCCGCTAGCTCAACGAAACTGATAGGCCATCCCCTGTTTTATAGTCTTTTACTAACAAAAATTTGCCTAGCTTGCTAGCGATGCGGTATCCATATAATCTACTGTAGCAGTTACCAAAAAAATCGTGCAAATTTGATAACTGGACGAAAGCCCCAAGATTTACGCGCGTGGAACTATCTTGTTAAAACGGACTTATTGGACTATAGTCCAGAAAGTGACTTTAACGGATTCCCTCAGGATGTTGGTAGTTGGATGGGTTTATGTCGTGTAGTCAGCCGGTGTAGGTGCGCAATAGCTCAAAGGTGCCGGCGAAAAAACAGTTTAAATAAACGAGTCAAAGGAGATGTTTCATGTCTATATTTAGTCGCTCAATTGGGGCGCTTTACAAAAAACCGCAACTAATATTTGGTATCTGCTTCCTGGCATTGCTTGTCCAAAGCTGTGCGGTCAAGGAGTATGGCGGTGCCACGACAACAAAAGCTGCGGTGAAGGGTGAGATAGCAAAAACTCGTTTTGCTAAACCACCCCAACTGAATATGAAGGAACTCAATACCACTTGCAGCGGTGAAGTAACCCAACAAGAACTTCATCAGCCGCAGGAAATATCGCCAAATGCAGATGATGTGCTGCAAACAGAATTGGTGGTAAGGATCAAGGAGCGTTGCGTTCCTGTATACCATAAAGAAACAAAAACATGGCAATGGACCACACTGAACTTGCGCACCTACGGATTCCCGATCGATCACTCTAAGCCAATCGACCCAACTAACCCCAATGATCCAAACACCGCCTGGAGTGCGCCGGGACCAACCTTTATTCTTCAGGCAGGCAGTTCACCAGCGGCTGCCGACGGCACCAATTTCAAAATGAAGTTGTATAACTACATGCCCACCCAGGACGACTATAGTGCCTGCGATCCGCTGGTAAAAAATTATGATCCCACCAAGCCCAACCCCAATTACACTAATCCCAACTGTTTTCACGGCAATAATGTAACCAACTTTCATTTCCACGGTTTTCATGTCTCTCCGCAGGCGCACCAAGATTATGTGCTACTGAGTCTGCTTCCTGACGGCGCCACTACCGAAGGTCATACGGCTGCTCACTCTCGTGGCGACACGGCCGTAGGCAACTACAGTTACGATGTTGCCCGATTACGCGGCAATCAAGCACCTGGCACCCACTGGTATCATGCCCACAAACATGGTGCCACCGCGCTACAGGTGCTAAATGGCTTGGTTGGCACTTTTGAGATCCATGGTGAATTCGATGCTCAGCTTAATTCTTTTTACAATAACCAACTCGATGAACGACTAATGGTAGTACAACAGCTGGAGGAACAGCTCCCCGCAATTTCAGGTAAGGGTACCGCCTCCATACTTGTCAATGGTCAAGCCAATCCCAAAGTCACGATGAATCCCGGAGAGATTCAGCGCTGGCGATTTGTTGGTGCCACCATGCAGGCCTCGGCGCAACTCAACGTTGGTTTTGAAGAAGTGCCCGGTAAGCCATATCCTCAAGTCCGTCAAATTGCCATGGATGGGGTACAATTTGCGCCGGAAAACTATGAGTGCCAGACCCTGTTGCGGGGGCCAGACTGCGTCAATACCGACCCAGTCACATTTAAAGATTTTGATGACTTCAATCTTAATCCGGGTAACCGCATCGACTTGCTAGTCAAAGCGCCGGATCAACCCGGCATTTACCATCTGACCCATGAAGTTGTCGGTAATGTTGAAAAAGCCGTAGAACTCAAGGCGGTAATAAAGCGGGCCGATGCACTAGCCAAGGCTGCGGGAGTCAACGCGCCACCACTACTGACCTTGGTCGTCCGTCAGGGAACCAATAAAAACATGTCGTTCCCAACTACTGCGCAGTTTCCAAAGTTGCCTGCTTATCTGGCAGATTTAGTGGTTCCTAGTGATAGCAATACCGTCATAAACTATCAAATGGAAAATCAAGGCAAGGCCGATACAGTTGGTTTTACCATCAATAATAAAGCCTACGACCCGGCCTGTATTGATGAATCTTTCACGCTCGATAAAGCAGAGAAATGGACGCTGACCAACAATAGTAGCATTGCCCATCCGTTTCACATTCATGTTAACCCCTTCCAACTGATCTCCACTAAGACCTATAAAGGTGAAAAAGCAACAGTAACCAACTATAAGCCACCTTATATCTGGTTTGACACCTATGCTATTCCGGCCGCTTCAGTTCCTGACGATAATGGCGAGGCGGTTATTCACAATGGCGAGGCGATTATTCACTACGAAGCCATTGATTTTACCGGCGAGTATGTTAATCACTGTCATATTCTAGGTCATGAAGACAGGGGGATGATGCAAAATGTACAAGCCACCTGCGCCAACGGTAAATGGGGAGTGCCGAATATGATCGGAGGTGACGAATGCCCGGGAACGATCGAGACGCCGCCAACTTGTTACAATCCAAATAGGGAATGACTCACCTTAATTTAGGCAAACATCAATAAGTTTTGTCTGAACAGTTCAGCTCACCACCAGCAAACAGGCGGTCGTGAGCTGAACTGCCGAGGATAAGAAACAATCGCGGCGATCCTTGATTCCACGATAAGGCAGGGAATGAGTAACTATGGTTTTGACAAGTTAACTTCAAAGTGCCAATGAGTTTTGGACTTGCTGCTTTATGCTACTATATTAATTTCGGCGTATTCTAACACGGCGTATTCTAACACGGCGTATTCTAACACGGCGCATTAAGTAAACGGTTCCTAATGAATTAATTTTCGAATGCATATTTCAAATCAATTTACCTGCGCACTTCATCCATAACCTCTATCACCGTTAAACACTGATGTGGTTTGGTGTGAAAGAAACGATGCATGCGAAGCGTAGCGACTTATCGCCAGACAAAAGATAGAC
>JAESTB010000212.1 GCA_016763815.1 Arenicella sp. | reverse complement strand
GCGACACGCCAAAAAACCTATACTGTATTATTGACGGGCTCATTAACATCTCGCTAATCAGCGATGAAGGCGATGTTTTTCCGCTAACCATTTGGGAAACCGGCAATTGGTTTGGTGAGGGCTCATTACATGAGAGTTCGGTGATGCCAGTAGAAGCATCGGCCGCCACGAATACAAAAGTGTTAATAATTCCGATCGCTGTAATCGATTCAGCACTGGACAACCACACTTTATTTTATAAAAATATTTTAAACAATATAATTGGCCGCACACAACAGCTATACCGCTTGGTAGAAGTGCTACTGTTTAAAACACTACAGGCGCGGGTCGCTGCCAAAATTTTACACCTAGTAAACTTAATTGGAGAACAAACGCCAGAAGGGATAAGGTTGCCACTCGATTTCTCTCAATCAGACATCGCCGTTATGAGCGGTGGCTCAAGGCAGCGCGTCAACAAGATATTTCGAGCGTGGTCCTGCGTTGGAACTATCACTAAACAAGGCGGCCGGTATTTAATACATGACTTAGATGCCTTGCATGCAGAAGTCAATGCGCGCGAAAGCGTTTAAGTAAGACCTAGCCCAGCGCTTTCTTTGACTCACTTGTTTCGAGCCAATTGTCCTCGCTAAGGCAATTATTACCGCGACGTCAGATTCGAGTCGTTTGTCTCGCCTTATCTTCTTCGCCGTTACCAACAAATTTACTAACGACGCGTGATCAAATCTTAAAAACGCTGACCTGCGTTTTGTAGCACGCTTAAAATCATCTTTCCTTTAAGTTATACCTGATATCCTGATAAGTCAGTAATTCTGCAAAAGAATTACTGTGATTTAAAGAGACCTCAAATAAAAAGTGTCTGACAAACAGACCGTAAAAGCATAGGAGTGTGTATGAGTCAGCCCAACATGGCCGAGACAAGTAACTACCGTACGTTTGTATTATGGCTACTGACGCTAGCCTACATATTTAGCTTTATAGACCGCCAGATCATGGGAGCATTATCGCCAAGCATTAAAGCCGACCTTGGTTTTGAAGACTGGCAACTAGGCCTACTCAAAGGCTTTGGATTCGCCTTACTCTACACTATCGTTGGCATACCAATAGCGTGGCTAGCAGACCGTTATAGCCGTAAAAAAATCATTAGTATTTCAGTCTTTTTCTGGAGTTTATTCACGGCGCTCACGGGCATGGCGAATAGCTTTACAACCATGCTTATAGCCAGAACAGGGGTTGGCATTGGTGAAGCTGGCGGCTCGCCGCCCTCACACTCTATAATTTCAGATCTATATCCAAAGGAGCAGCGCGCTAGCGCACTTGGTGTTTACTCTCTAGGCATTCCAATTGGTATTGCGTTTTCTTATATCTTAGCCGGAATGCTGGTTGAGACTCTTGGTTGGCGAGGCACTCTTGTTTCACTCGGTGTTGCTGGCGTCATTTTGGCGTTCATTATTTCGCTGGTGGTCCGCGAACCAAAACGCGGCCAAATGGAAGGCGATAACATTGTCTTAGAGCCTGTTGGTATTGGCGAGTCAATCAAGACTCTGGCTAAAATTCCAAGTTGGTGGGCTATGTGCATGGGCATCGCCTGGGTAAGCTTTGGTGGTTATGCCGTTTCTAACTGGGGGGTAGACTATATTGTTCGTTTTCTACCAGAGTACGCACCGGGTCTCGGCAACGGAAAGTTTCGCTGGTTAATGCTAATGCTTGGCCTTATTCACCTTGTCGGCTATGGCGCAGGCACCTATTACGGCGCGGTCATTACCGAAAAATTGGCAAAAAGAAATATCAGTGCCTATGGGTGGCTGCCGGGCGCAGCGTTGCTGGTAGGTGTACCCGCTTTAATCGCTGCATTTTGGGTTCAAAGCATAGTTCTGCATTTAGCACTCCTGACTGTTTATTTAGTCTCCGCTGGCGTATACCTAGGCCCAAGCTTTGCCGCTGCACAAACGTTAGCGCCGATTAATATGCGTGCAATGTCTACCGCACTGTTCTTTTTAATCCTAAACCTGATCGCACTTGGCGGAGGACCAACCTATATTGGCCTTGCAAGCTCCGCCTTGACCGAACAGTATGGAGAGGCTCATGCATTGCGACTATCGATTACATCCCTGGTTGTTCCCTATGCTATATCCATTCTTGCATTCTTCTGGGCGGCTAAAACTCTGCCTAAAGATTGGGCCGAGGCCGAAGCACGCAACGAAAAGATGGCGGGTAAGATCAAGTCAACACCGTCTTGAGTAAATTGATGCTTTAACGCTATTTAAACACCGAGATAAATAGGCAGTACGAAAAAAGACCGCAGCCCCTTGAAAGGTTGCGGTCTTTTTACTTACCAAGCACAGAAACTGGCTGAGGATAAGGCGCTAAACTAAACTTTAATTTAGCCCTGCGATATAAGCCGAAAGTTGTTTTATCTGCAACTCTGACAAACCAAAGGCAATGCTGTTCATAATATCGTTGTAACCTTTACGCTCACCTTTTTTGTAGGCTAATAAAGATTGCTCTAAATACTCTTTATGCTGTGCCGAAACGCGTGGATAATTCTTAGGAATACCGTGGCCACTCGGGCCGTGGCAAGCCATGCAAGCGGCAATACCACGATCTGCGAAACCACCACGATAGATTTTGCCACCAGCCTCAGCAAGTTCTTTATCTTGTTCAGTTAACTTGACCTCAACATTAGGCACCAACGAAGCATAGTAAGCGTCTAAATCAGCCATATCCTCATTTGATAAACCCGCTGCTTGCCCCGCCATAATTGCATTGGCCCGCTCACCGGACTTAAACACAGCTAGCTGGGCTGCGATATAGCCAGGAACTTGACCCGCTAAGTTTGGATTCACTGAAATCAAACTAATACCTTGTGCGCCATGGCACGCGGCACAAACAACCGACTTAGCTTTACCGGCATCGGCATCTCCAGTCGCAAAGGCAACATTGCTAGTAGCAATGCTTGAAACGAATACGGCGGCGGATAATAATAATTTTTTAAACATGTTTGGAGCCTCCAAAAATGAGCCCGAAGAGATGTATTTCTCTGTGGTCGGTTTTATATCATGCTAACCCATGTCTCTCAAGTCCAGGTGAGCTTTTTTGCAAAACTTTAGCCAGCAACTGAATCAGCATAGAGCATACTAGTGTGCCGCTTTTTTGCTACAATCGCCATATGTCAGATAATACAAATACGCCAAGCAGCAATGTCGGCGACTCTAAAGCTCAATTACCCGAGATACTGCGCAACCCAGAGTTCTTACTCGGTGCCGCTGAGCCACATCAATTTCCGAACGACGATCTTATTGAAATCGCCTTCGCTGGGCGTTCAAACGTAGGTAAATCAAGCGCTATAAACGCTATCTGCAACCGTCGAAAGCTCGCTCGAACTAGTAAATTACCTGGCAGAACTCAGCAAATCAACTTTTTTTCTTTGGGCGAGACTGCTCGTCTGGCGGATTTACCCGGCTACGGTTTTGCGCAAGTGCCTCTGCCAGTAAAAAAGAAATGGCAGGATACTATTCACAAATACTTGGCCGATCGCGAAAACTTACGAGTATTAGTTTTATTGATGGATATTCGTCACCCACTGACCGACCTAGACTGGCAAATGGTCAATTGGGCAGGCGACTCTAATTTACCGACACAAATTCTGTTAACCAAAGCTGATAAATTTAAGCGGGGAAAAGTGCTTTCGACCGTGCTTAATGTAGAGAAGCAGCTAGATAAAACACCCGGTCAGTTTGCAGTAGAGCCTTTTTCGTCTGAAAGCTACTTAGGCGTCAATGAAATGCGCACACAATTAGCTGAATGGGTTACCGGTTAACGATCATTTTTTAGATATAAATCTTGTATTCGTAACATATTTGAATTACGGTTACTAACTGTTAACATATTAGATATGTAGAAAGCGATTTAATTTACTTAATGAGAGTAAAGTGTTGGCTTTCTAGCGCAAGAATTGCCTAGGGTAGGCAGTCCCCCCAAACGACATCCCTTGAAATACCTCACACACGGTATTTCGCCTGCCCTAGGCATCTTTATTTTCTAAAGATACCTTTTTTATTTCTAATTGATCACCACCAGCTAATACTCCATTAGCAGCGCCCACCACCCTAGCTTTTAGCTTACAAGCGCACTTTTGGTCTGTCGGATAAGCGTCGCAATGCGAAGCCAGAAGGAGCGGATAAGTCGATAGGCGCTAAACCAAATAGCGACTTATGTCATTGGCAGCGGAACACGCTAAAGTATTGGGTTGAAAAAAGTAGCGAAGAGTCGCGTAAAAGTGCCCCAGCGAAATGGCCTTTAATGAGCCTAAGACCCAATGGCTAATCGATGAAATTGACCGCATTAGAGCAGATGCAATTATCAGCGTGCACGCGCCGTATACCGTCGTTGATTTCGATTCACTTTTATTCAACACTGCTCCTAGGAACTTAGGGAAACTGCATTTAAACTTACTTGGCACTTACCCTGAGTCGCTCGGAAATTACGCTAGAATAAATCGAGATATACCTGTCATTAGATTAGAGCGACCACATTCGTGGACAATGCCGAGCGAAGCCGACAGCACTGGAATCTGGAAAGAGTTTGCTAGTTGGCTTAAAACGACTAACGTCACTGCCATTAGCATTGGAATACCGAGAGCCCAAGGTGTAACGAGCCACGTGCTTAGCCTTCGTAAATGATGCGCCAGCGACCGCGCTCATCGAGCTTCCAGAGTTGTTCTTTTTCTGATTCGCTAGAGAAATTGTCGCTTAAATAACGCTGCTTATATTTCACCACAAACATATCGTCAACGCCCGGGTAAGCAAATAGGCTCTTAATCTCGAGATCTACCTGAACAAATGTTTTCGCCTCATTGACAAGCTCTTTACGCTTCTTCCATAATGCGTAACCACCTTTGCTCAAGTTAAAATCACTATCTTCATAGTGCGAGATGTAGGCATTCGTGTCGAGGCTCTCCCAGTCACGCCGCCACCGCTCAATGACGCCAACTAACGCCCTCTTGCGGGTTTCAAGCTGCTCCAATGTGAGCCACTCGATTGCATCACTCAAAATAACCGGTGTGCGCGCTTCCGCGCTTACGTACTTACCAATATCGAGTAGATCATCGTTGCTCAGTACAAAGCAACCTTCACTAGACCAAGGGGCTCGAGCGTAGGTGTCTGATGGCGTGCCGTGCAACCAAATCCCATAGCCTGTTCGTTTCAAATAGCGGTCGTAACGATTAGGATAATTGATTGGAAACGCACCTTTACCGTATAAATCTGGCAACGCACTACCTTCAATGTGGCGATTGATAGCATACACACCGACCGGCGTCTTATTATCTCCGTCGACCTGCTTACCGTAACCATCAGCACCAACCGACATATAGTAGTCGTGTAGCAGCCTCGACTTGCCTGAGTCATTTTGATATAGATACAGGCGTCCCTGTGACATATCGGCCACGATTACATATGCATGATCGCCCATGTCTAATAGGCTGGCGGGAACCTTTTCATGCACGATTTCGGCATGATCAGTTTGATGCCTCCAGCGATTTCGCATTTGATGGGTTAAGCCATCAAACCTTATATCGGGCAAATACGCATCAGCCGCCACACTGTCTAGCTGGCCGGTAAGCGCACTTAGCGCATCCGCCCTGAGTAAGTGTCCAACTTGGCTTTCGGGGAATTTTTCTAGGTGAGTATCGGCCTCTTCAACGGCTCGCTCCAATTCACCCGCTTGAATTGACTTAATGATACCCAGTATCGCTAATTCATAATCACCATTAGCCTTGGTTGCATGAAGCTCAGCCATTCTATGGTCGAGCAAGCTAGCCTGAAGACTAGGCTCTAGGTTTGACTGCGCTGCAATGCCTGATGTTTGCAGCAACAAAAAACCGATGACAATAAAACTATTTAGTTTTGACATCATAAGCAATCACCATTCAGGCCAAGCTGATACTAACTGCTCTTTTAGAATTTTTGACTGACTCCAATCATCGCCGCTCTTATTAAAAAGTAAACGTTTAGTTACCCGTTCATCGACCGTATTCGACTGATAATATTGTAAGAATGTTACTGAGAACCTAGAGCCCATATCCTCAACCTCAAAGCTGCTGACTTCAACACTAATAAAGCTTTTATTAGTCAGTCGTGCTTGGCGCTGCTCTAACCATTGCGCGCGGCTCAGCGATCGACTTGACGAATAGCTTTCATCGTAGTATCCAACATAAGCAGACACGTCTTGCTCAGACCATGCCTTGGCCCAACTCTGCACCAATCCGATGGCATTTTGCCGATGCGTTTCTTGCATCAAGCTGGCACTGGATATGACACTTTCATCTGTGCTCGCAACCTGAGCCGCCGGCCCGCGGCTTAACGCTCGCACGGCCACGACCAGCGCCTTCTGAGATTCCAACTGCTCTGTGACTTCAGCAATTTGATTCAATGCCTCTCGCTCGGCTGTTTGGCTTAGACTCAAAGCCTGCGATTGCTCGTCTATTTGTATTTTTAAGTCACTTAACTCGAGCTCGTAGACAGATTTGGCCATCGCTGACCTTTCTTCAAGATCGTTAAGCCTCGACTCTAAAGCGGCTACTTTTTTATCCTGTAATTGATCTGTCGATTCGGCAAACTGATTTTGGCTTTCTTGTAGTGTTTTTTGCAGCGCTACGATCTGATTACTTTGATCAAGCTGCGTCAAAATACTCGATACACGCGCCAGAACAAGTTTCGCGTTTGCTGGGGTAGGTGAGTTGGTATCCAGTGCTTGGCGGTATGAGTTCGCGGCTAAAGCACCATGAACTTTTTTTAGGTGATCAAACAACATGCCCGCTTTTGGATTAGCCGAAAACCCGCTTAACAAGGTAGCCCGAGCCCTCTCAAGATCCTGCTGCTCGGCGTATATTGATGCTACATTTAAATACGGTTCGATGACGCTTGGGTAATCTAAAATTAATGCTTCGAGACCCTCTAACCCTGCCTGAGTATTACCTTGGTCAATCGCGGAGTTAGCCTCATCGAACCGACTTGTCAGTAATTCTAACTCGTCACTGGAAAGGGAGTTAACCTTTACGCCGCCATCGCGAAAATCTATCGGGCTAGGTGTAATACCAGGAGTACGAAAAATGGCACCAGGAATAGGCTGAATAGCGGAGACTAAATCGGCAGAACTCGTCTCGTCGTTGTCGCCAACCTCACTCTCAGTCGAGTCACGTGGAAATAATATCCAGAGTATCGCTATCAGCAACAATGCGGCAAAGGTGATTTTTATCAAAAGTTTATTCATTATTATCGCGAGCAATAAGCTCTTCAATCAGCCAAATCATGAACATGAATGATCATTTCCAGTCAATGTTAAACACTTTACGCCTAAAGTGTCTGTGGTCCTAAATCTGTAGCCTTAAACAGGTTTCACGTCGATAGGTATCACGACAACACCAATTTAGTGCGCTAGCGCCCAGTTTTTACCACTACCCGTATCAACCACCAAAGGAACTTTCAGCTCGGCCACGTCCTGCATAATTCGACAAATTTCACCAGTGCTTGCCTCGAGCACAGACTCTTCAACTTCAAATACCAATTCATCGTGAACCTGCATCACCATTTTAATATCATTGCGCTCGGCAAGCCAAGAATCAACTGAGAGCATGGCAAGTTTTATGATATCAGCAGCGGTGCCTTGCATAGGCGCATTGATCGCCGTGCGTTCGGCGTATTGGCGCATATTGTGATTCTTAGCATTAATGTCAGGTAGATAGAGTCGGCGCCCAAATACAGTTTCAACGTAACCGTTTTCGCGGGCGAATTCGCGGGTCGTCTCCATGTAGTCTTTAACGCCAGGATATCGCTCAAAATATTGGTCGATATACGCTTGAGCCTGTTTGCGAGCAACCCGCAACTGCTTGGCTAAGCCGAACGCCGACATGCCGTAAATCAAACCAAAGTTAACCGCCTTGGAATGTCGTCGTTGCTCATCAGTTACCTCATCTAATTTGGTCGAGAAAATCTCAGCAGCGGTCGCTCGATGAATATCCAAACCATTCTTAAAGGCATGCACTAAGGTTTCGTCACCGGACAAATGCGCCATGATTCGCAGCTCAATTTGAGAGTAATCAGCTGCCATAATCTTATATCCATCTTCAGCGATAAACGCCTCTCGAATACGACGCCCCTCTTGCGTTCGAACCGGAATATTTTGCAAGTTAGGATCACTCGACGAGAGCCGCCCAGTTGCGGTTACCGCTTGGTGATACGAGGTATGCACGCGACCCGTTCTACTGTTGATCATGGTGGGCAACTTATCAGTGTAGGTCGACTTCAATTTCCCCAGACTGCGATGTTCTAAAATAAGCCGCGGTAAATCATGATCGGCAGCAAGCTCTTGCAATACATCCTCAGCCGTAGATGGCGCACCTTTAGGGGTTTTCTTCAGTATCGGCAAGCCCATTTTGTCATATAAAATTTCCTGAATCTGCTTTGGCGAGGCTAAGTTAAATTCGCCATCAGCCAATTCGTAAGCGGTTTTCTCGGCGTGCTGCATGCTCATCGCTAGTTGCTGACTTTGCTCGAGCAACATTGAGTCATCAATCAGCACTCCGTTGTCCTCAATCTTAGATAATACTGAGACCAATGGCATTTCTAACTCGGTATAGATGCGATGCAAGTTCGGTTGGCGTGCTAATTTTGGCATTAGCACGTTATGTAAACGCAATGTCACGTCGGCATCTTCTGCGGCATAGTGGCCAGCCAGATCGATATCGACCTGATCAAAGGTTAGCTGCGCCTTACCTTTACCGGCTACCTCACTGAAGGGCATAGGGGTATGACCTAAATGGTTCTTCGATAAGGTATCCATATCGTGTCGAGAGCTGACGCTGTCTAAGATGTAAGACTGCAACATGGTATCGAAGGTAACGCCTTTTAAGGCTATTTCGTAGTTTGCCAAAACGCTCATATCGTATTTCAGATTCTGACCAATCTTTGGTAGCTCTGGGTTTTCCAGTAACGGTTTTAACTGCTCTAATACCCAGGTGCGATCAAGCTGCTCCGGCGCGCCCATATAACTATGTGCTACTGGCACGTAGGCGGCTTCGCCCTCATTTATAGCAAACGAAACGCCAACCAGTTCGGCCGCCTGAGCATTCACCGAGGTGGTCTCGGTATCAAAGGCAAAACCTTCACTGTCAGCCAGTCGGCCGACCCAGGCAAGAAATTCTTCTTTTTCGAAAATCGTTTGATACTCTCCCGCCTTAAATTCAGCAATTTCTTCTGTCGCCACACTCTCTAAAGCGTCGGCACCCAGTTCGGCAAGCCACTTTTTAAATTGCAAGGTTTGAAAGATTTCAATCAACGCATCTTTATCTGGCTCAGTTTGTTTGAGCTCAGCGAGTAGTGGCTCCACCGGCAACTCGCAACGAATGGTGACTAAATCTTTTGACAATGGTAATTGCGGGATAAATTCACGTAAATTCTCACCCACTTTGCCGCCAATTTTGTCGGCATTTTCGATCACCCCATCTAGGCTGCCATATTCGGCAATCCACTTTACCGCCGTCTTAGGGCCAACTTTGGGAACGCCCGGTATATTATCCGAGGTATCACCCATTAAGGCTAAATAATCGATAATCTGATCTGGCCGCACACCAAACTTTTCGACCACCCCGGCTTCATCAAGAATTACCTTCTTCATGGTGTCGATCAGGTTTACTTTGTCATTTACAATCTGCGCTAGATCTTTATCACCACTGGCAACAAGCACGGTTTGACCGGCCTCACTCGCTTGTTTGGCGTAAGTGCCAATAACGTCATCAGCCTCGACACCCGGCATCGCTACCAACGGCAGGCCAAGCGCTTTTACAGCCGCATGTACATACTCAATTTGGCTACGCAGCTCGTCTGGCATTGAAGGCCTATTGGCTTTGTATTCTTGATACAGCTCATGTCTAAAATTTTTGCCCTTAGCATCAAAGATAGCGACAATATTTGAATCGGGGTATTCGGCGTTCAAGCTCTTAATCATGTTGATTACCCCAAACACAGCACCCGTTGGTTGGCCGCTAGCAGTTTGCATGCGCTTCAACTGAGGCACATAAAATGCGCGATAAAGGTACGATGATCCATCGATTAGAATTAGTTGGGGTTGCTTCATGTGTGCGCTACTGTAGTAAGTGAGAGTTGGATGGGAGAGTTTTTTCTAGATAAAGGACAATACAAACTAGCGTAAGACTCACGCTATGGCTATATCTTGACCTTCTATCATTAGTAAACTGCAAGACTCTGCGATCTTTTCTAAATTTGGTTTATGATAGCATGAGCATTAAACCTACTCAGAGAGAGTGCGCTATGAATATGTCTTTATCCGACCTGACCAAGATTAGCATTTTACCATTGGCGATTTGCGCTGCGCTGTATGTAGGCACCAGCTATGCGCAGACAGCACCACCACCGACACTGGGGGAAGAGACCAAAGGCACTCCTGCGATTGAAGAGCCCACCACCGTTGAGAACAAAACGGTTTCTAGCAAAGCGGCACCGAATGCTAAGGACAAAAAGTCTGAGAGCAAAAAAGCCGGCATTCTAGGCACCTCAACGGTTGTCGAGTCGCGCCGTGAAAGTGGTCAGGTCTACTCCATTGAGTTGCGACATTCAAATGCCCCGACCCAGTACATCGAAGAAACTGACTCAGATGGCAACATCGAATCTAAGTCAAACGATCTTGAAGAAACACCAAATCTACCAAAGTGGAAAATTGGCTCTTGGTAGCGAGCGCAACCCTTTTAGCAACAAGCGCAACAAGGTTGACGTCAAAAGTCATAAAGGTTGCTTGTGTCGGGTTAGCGATGGCCACAATTAGCGCTACAGGCATTGCTGACGAGCGGCAAAGCATTCGGTTTTACAAGATCAACAAAGACGGTATCACCCAAGCATTGCGCTTCACTGCTAGCAAGGCTCGTGCGCCAGGCTGCCATAACTTTATACGCAAAGCCCGACTTCACCGCGTGGTGCAATTTCGTTATAAAGGCTGTCGTGTTTACTCGAAAAAGGGCTGCGATGCGGAGTCGATAATGAGCTTTTACCGAGATAAAGAACCGTCCCCAACAACCGAACTATCAGAGGGCTTTGGATGGCGCCCTGTTGGCGACCATAAGCGTGGCGAAAAGGCAAAATCTTGGTATTGCGAGTAGCTTGTTATTTTTAAGTATTCGAGGCCTCTATTCATTAAAGGGATTTAACTAATAGTATTTCGATTATTCGTGACTAAGTTTTATGACTTAAGTTTTATGGCTTAGAGCAAGGTAGTCATGCGACTGCATTTCTTGTAGCCGACTGACGGTACGCTGGAATTCAAATGCGACACGTGTACCAACGTAAAGTTCAATTGCCGGCGCCTCGGCGGACACAATTAGTTTCACATTATGATCGTAGAACACGTCAACAAGGTTAATGAAACGCCTTGCTTGATCTTCTTTCAAACGGTCCATCACCGGTACATTGGAGAGCAAAATTGAATGAAAGCAACGCGCCAATTCAATGTAGTCATTTTGCGAGCGAGGTCCATCGCATAACTCGTCAAATTCAAACCAAATTACACCATCGGCTCGGCGAATAGAATTTAGCTCTCGACCCTCGACATTAATAGTTGCATTTTTCTTACCTGCGTCGGGCGCAAGGTGCTTGAAATTATTTTCCATGCCATCATCAGAAGCCGAATTAATAGGGCTAAAGAAAGTTTCGGCTTTGTCTAAAAACCTAAGCCTATAGTCAATGCCCGAATCAATATTTATCACCTCGCCATATTGGTAAATCATATCAATTGCAGGAATGAATAAGTCTCTCTGCAAGCCTCCAAGGTATAGATTTTTAGGTTCAACATTGCTGGTTGCCACCAAGGTAACGCCTTCATCAAATAACACTCGCATTAGCCTAACCAAGATAACTGCGTCTGCGACGTCGTTGACCACGAACTCATCAAAGCACAATACACGCGCTTCACTGGCAAGCTTCTTACCAATAATAATCAGCGGATCGGCTTGGTCTTTAAGTAACTTTCGTTCGTTGTGAACCCGTCGCATAAAACGGTGAAAATGCATACGCAGCTTATTTTCAAATGGCAGACATTCGTAAAAAGTGTCGACTAAATAAGTTTTCCCACGCCCCACACCACCCCAAAAATACAAGCCTCGAACCGGCTGTTTTGGCTTCGCAGAAGTTATCCCTAGCCTCTCAAACAAGCCTATCTTAGGTTCGATCTGATTGATCAATTCATCATATAACCGCTGTAAATTTTCAACCGCGAGCTGCTGCGCTTGATCGGCCTCAAAGTCAGGGCTGAGTAAATCTTGGTGATAACGAGAAAGTGGCGTATCAGGCATTATGTACGTATGGTTTTGGCTTGTTTGCTATTTAAGGTGTTTGAGTTTACCGTATATCCCATCGACATTTGTGATCGAATTTGAAGATGAGCAATACACTTGATAAACATCCATATCTACTTCCTTATCGAGGAAAACTACCGAGAGTTAGTAAAGACGCCTTCGTGGCGCAGAACGCAACCATAATTGGCGATGTGGAAATAGGCGCGGGGTCAGGCATTTGGTATGGCTGTGTAATCCGCGGCGACGTCAATGAGATTCGTATTGGCCAGCGCACTAATATCCAAGACCTGACCATGATCCACTGCGCCGAGCGCGGTCAGGGGACTTATCTCGGCGATGATATAACGGTTGGTCACTCTGCTGTTTTGCACGCGTGTTCGGTTGAAAACAACGCATTCATTGGCATACAGTCATGCGTAATGGATGACTGTATTGTAGAAGCTGGCGCAATGGTCGCCGCTGGCGCGTTAGTCACTCCTGGTAAAATCGTCAAGGCTAACGAAGTGTGGGCTGGCTGCCCAGCAAAAAAACTGCGCGACATAAATCAGCAAGATTTGGACTTTTTCGCGATTAATCGTCAGCGTTACGAACGTCTTGCACATGAATACAGAGCTGAACAATACGGTGGCGATAGGTGAAATCACTTAGACTTGAAGAAAAATGGCCTAGCTTAATAGCGTTTCTTTTAATTTGCTTCGCCGTGTTTAGTGTCGGTGGCCTTTTTAGGCCTGGCGATTGGTCCTTAGCGCTCAACCAAGCGCCATGGAGCCCACCGAATATGGCATTCCCAATCGTATGGGCCTTCTTATATGTGTTTATCGCGATTGCGGGCTGGCAAATATACCACCGAGGCAACTCAACCCTGAAAGCTTTGTGGATAACGCAGCTGATTCTCAACGGGCTGTGGTCTTGGGTATTTATTGGCCAACACTGGGTAGTCGTTGCCTTAGTCAATATTGTATTTTTAGATATCTTGGTGATTAATCTAATACTAAAAGCCAGACGTGCTGGCCTGAAGACCGCTAGCCTACTACTCACCCCTTATATAATTTGGCTGTTGTTAGCGACCAGCTTAAACACTTATATCGTGCTAGCGAACTGAATTTTTTTACGCCGACTAAACAGCAAAAAGCGCAGCTAGTTCAGATAAGGCTCGGTTAATTTTACCCTATATCTCTCAGCCAATACCGAATCGCCGAGGGCATCGTGAGAATTAGCCATCAAAACCCAATTTTGTCTAAGCAAATTAGAATTTCCACCAGACAATGTGTTCGATTTAGCCGCCAGCTGAATAGCTTTTTGCCAAGCCTTTTGGTCATATCGAACCTGAGCCAATCGAGACCATAAGCGCCCATTCCTAGGTTCTATTCTTAAGGCTCGCTCAAGTGAGCTGGCCGCACTTTCCCAATTGCCAACCCGTCGTTGATCACCTGCGATTGCCACCAACCGATTAACTACCGGGGACATGGGCTCATCGCCGCTCAAAGGCTCTGCGGTAAAAACGTTCTGTTCAGGCAGTAGCAAAGGCTGGCCGTTCACCACCGCCCGATCTTCTACTTCAGCCGGATCCTGCGATGGCACATCAATAGAAGAGGTGCTAATGCAAGCACTCAGAGAAAGCGTTAAGGCTAATAATGACCCCAGCTTGGCGATTGATAAAAGAAGCTTAGCCAAATACCCGCTCCCACCATGACTTCTTCTTAACTCTAGGGAGAGAAGGGCCGCCTGGCAACGGCTCGAAATGCTGTAATTCATCATCATAGTCTAAATCATACTGCAATCGATTAGCGCAAGGAACGTTTTCTATCGCTAACGACTCGATCAACATTGGCAAGGTCCGAGACAAACTACAGTCTTGCTCCAGCGGATCTTGAGAATAAAATACCTCACGGCGTAGTACCGAATCGTTATAGGCCATTTCTAGGCGCTGCAACGGCATCTGCTGCATTGCTTTAGCCCAGACCTTTGCGGCCCCACTGGCCCCGGTAAGCTTGGTCGGCTTATTGTCATCACGCCCAACCCAAACCACGGTTAGATAGTTTCCACTGAAACCCGCGAACCAACTATCTCTATAATCATTAGTTGTACCGGTTTTACCCGCCAAACCGTAATCATATTTGAATCCGGTTAACACGCTGCGTGCCGTGCCATTGCGCACCACATCCTGTAATGCATAATTAATTAAAGACACAAATTGGGGCTCAATAACCTGTTCGATGTCGAGCGAGTAATGACTTAACGGCTCATTGTCACCGCTAAGTACCGAGCGAATGCTCTTAACCGGCGTTTTAAAGCCACCCGAAGCCAAGGTGAGATAGAGCTGACTAATCTCCACTACTGACATTGGCACAGCACCTAGCAATACTGACGGTAGCTCACTAAATTTCTGGTGGTAACCGACCCGGCGGATAGTGTTTGAAACGTTCGTCACACCCAGTTCCATGCCAAGATTAACGGTCGCCAAATTATAGGACCGAGACAAGGCATCAATCATCATCACCTGACCATGCGGTAAGCCGTCATAGTTTTGCGGCCGCCAATCTGGACTGCCTTTTTGCGATACGGTGATCGGCTCATCGCTAATCAGAGATACTAATGAATATGTTTCAGGGCTCTCTAAGGCGGTAAGATATACAAAGGGTTTTAATAAAGATCCGACTGGACGACGCGCATTCAATGCACGGTTGTAGCCCGAAAAACTTGGGT
>JAESTB010000211.1 GCA_016763815.1 Arenicella sp. | reverse complement strand
CCTTCGCGCCGAACCCTTCGCGCCGAACCCTTCGCGCCGAACCCTTAGGCGGCCCGCTCGCCGATGTGCGTTTCTTCTACAATACCAGCGTTGGGATCGTTGTATACATCGAGATCTATCCTGTTCTCACTTTTAGCGACGATTACCGTCACTACCGCGTCGCCGGTCACGTTAACCGCTGTACGAGTCATATCAATTAACCTGTCAACACCAATGATGATGCCAATGGCTTCAACTGGTAGCCCTACCTGGTTGAATACCAGGGTTAACATTACTAAGCCTACCGACGGCACCGCGGCGGTGCCAATCGACGCTAATACCGCCGTTACTACTACCGTCACATAGCCCACTATGCCAAGCTCTACGCCGTACAGATTGGCTACGAAGACGGTGGCTACGCCTTGCATAATAGCGGTTCCGTCCATGTTAATAGTGGCACCAAATGGCACACTAAAAGAGGATACCGCGCGGTCAACCCCTAAGCGCTGCTGTACTGTTCGTAATGTAACCGGAATGGTTGCTCCAGAACTTGATGTACTAAAGGCAAATAGCTGGGCATTTCGAACCTTGTTTAGGAACATCCTAATGTCCAAACCAGTGAATATTTTTAAAATCGCCATCTGTGTGACAAACGCATGGAAGATTAAGGCAAACATAACCACTACGAAGTAACCTGCTAGCTGAGAAACCAGATCTAAACCTAAATCAGCGATTGCTTTAGCTACAAGGCAGAACACCGCGTAGGGAGCAAACCACATAACGATATCAACCATGCGCATAATGACTTTGCTAACCTGCTCGATAAAATTAACTAGCTCAGGGGCTTCTTTCGAGACTGATAACAAGGCGATGCCAAAGAAGATCGAGAAGAAAATAATAGAAAGCATTTTTGCTTCGACCATGGCCTCAAAAATATTCGCAGGAACAATGCCTATGAGGATGTCTAAGGTGCCCGAAGCGGCTTGTTTGCCCTCGAAGTTAGGTTCAAATGGAATCGTCATTTCGGTGCCGATTCCAAATACAACGGCTAAGGTTATGGCCGTTGTTATTGCAATGGCGGTGGTGGCGATATAAAGAAGAAATGATTTAGTGCCGATTTTACCTAGTAGTCTGATGTCACCAATGCCAACAATGCCTGGAATCAAAGAGAACAGAACCAATGGAACTACTAGCATCTTCAATGCATTGACGAATAGCTTTCCACCAAGAAGGAATATGCCATTTATAATATTTTGATCGATGAACGTGTTTTCAGTTAAGCCAAACACGTTCAGTGCTCCACCAGCCGCTATGCCCAGAACGAGAGCGATTAGTACCTTATTAGCAAGATTCATAGTTACCTTTGATTGAGTGATAATTTTATTTTGACACTAAATTCTACGTCTAGCGTACCGACATCCTAATACAATAGAGCAACATAGAGCAATAATCCTCACTACTACTATAGATTGTCAATTCAAATCGCCCTGAGTGGCGCCCTCGATTGAGAGTTTATCTGTTCAGCGATCACAGGCTTAAACCTACTACGGCAAAAGTAGTGAATAAAAAAAGCCGCCCGACGTCGGCGGCTTTGATTTTTGTCTGTTTATGACGCTAAGTGAAAGGAGCGAAACTGATCGAACGGCTATTTTGAGTCGCTCGATTCTTGACTACCAATTTCCGCTGACTATTTCGCTACTATTATCGCGTGCCTATTAGTAAGAGCACGGCGGGTATAACGGCGTCGCAATTAAACCTTACTTAGACTGCGCAATCATGTAGTCCACGATGGCTTTTACATTGTCGTCGGTTAGCGCTGAGTTACCGCCGCGAGCCGGCATTGCGTTGAAGCCGTTGATGGCGTTGCTGTAAAGAGTCTCAGTGCCTTTGGCGATGCGCCCAGCCCATTGACCCGCATCGCCCATAATAGGCGCACTAAGTACACCAGAGGCATGACATGCTGAACAGCTTGTATACATATCTTCGACTGACATTATCGCGGCTGAAATTGGTGCTGCTGCTATGGTGGTGGCGGAGAATTTTCCAACGGGTGCGATACGCAACGCAGTCGCTTGTGTGTTTTCAAGATCACTACGCTCATCCAATTTAGCATTTACTTCAGTTGATGCGAACGAAGCCGCTACCGCGACGATGATAGTCAGCACGACCAGAATAATCATCATACCGATAAATAGACGGCCAAACGTTGAATCGTTCATTTGCTCTTCGCTCATTGGAGTACCTTTTGTTCTTCAAAATATGTAAGTGGCTAGTTCAGTTGTTGCGACAATATCGTGTATTAACTGTATTGCGTTGAACTGACAAGTAATCTAGCCGAATTTGGCGTTCTAAACGGCTTTCGGCTCGGTTTAAAATCGATGGCGATTATGGCCCATCTGCTTAGCATGAAAAACAGTTTTAATAGCGTTTTACGACACAGAGACCTTTGCACCAAGCAATAAATGATTGAAAGTGGTTAAAATCCGCCTACTCTTTATTAGAACGCTAGTGATTAGCCTGTTATTCCCCCGGTTTTCTGCCTCAATCAGCCGTATTTTACCTCATTTTCATTTCAATCCTGCTTCGTGCAAAGGTCTCATCGAGACCCCAACAGTAAGGTGATGAACCAGTAAGTAAGCTTGTAATGTCTCTACTTTTCGTCGAAAATCTCGGCAGAGTTGCCTCTGCACGGCTCTAAGCCGTGCTGAGGCCTCACATAATTGTGCAGTTATACGCTGATGCTTTGAGCCGCAGCTTATCCTTTAAATAATGAGCCCAAAATTCCACGAATAATACGACGCCCTAATTGTGAGCCAATTGAGCGAGCTGCACTTGAGATAAACGCTTCGGTTGGGGTTTGCCTGCTTGAGCGTCTACTCGGTCTTGCTGCTTTGTCGGCCGCTTCACGCGCTTGCTCTTCCTTCTCAATGGCTTGTTCTTGAGCGGCATTTTTTTCAGCACGTTTAATCAGCATTTCATAAGCCGATTCGCGGTCCAGAGGTGTATCGTAGCGTCCTCTATAGGGCGAGCGGCCAATTTGTTCTTCGCGTTCAGTGCTACTCATCGGGCCAATTCGTGATTCTGGTGGCCGAATTAAAATCTGTTCAACTTGAGTCGGTATACCTTCTTCGTCAAGCGTACTTACCAGCGCTTCGCCGACACCTAGCTGAGTAATGACAGTGCCGGTATCAATATTTGGGTTAGCCCTAAATGTGCCGGCAACCATGCGCACTGCTTTTTGATCCTTTGGGGTGAACGCTCTAAGAGCATGTTGTATTTTTAAACCGAGCTGACCCAGTATTTCTTCGGGGATATCTAGTGGGCTTTGCGAGACAAAATAAATACCGACTCCTTTTGACCGAATCAAACGAACAACTTGCTCAATTTTATTGATCAGTACTTTGGGCGCGTCCTTAAACAGCAAATGAGCTTCATCGAAAAACATAACAAACTTCGGCTTCTCTGCGTCGCCAACCTCGGGTAAGGCCTCGAACAATTCCGACAGCAGCCATAGCAGGAATGTGGAATAGAGTTTTGGTGAGCTTTGAATAAGTTTGCTGGCATCGAGGATATTGATAACTCCTCGACCGGAGAAGTCATGGCTCATTAGATCTTGCAATTCGATAGCTGGCTCACCGAGCAGAAACTCGGCACCTTGTTCATCAAGCACTAACAGGCCACGTTGAATGACTCCAATGCTGGCGGTTGATATGTTGCCGTATTCCGATTTTAACGTGGCCCGATTGTCTCCCATCCAAATCAGCATTGAACGAAGATCTTTTAGGTCAAGAATCAGCATGCCTTGGTCGTCGGCTATTTTAAAACACGAGTACAAGATACCTGTCTGTATGCCATTTAGCTCAAGTAAATTAGACAGCAGTAGCGGACCAATTTCGCTCACGGTGGTGCGAATAGGGTGACCTTTTTCACCAAATAAATCCCAGAATACAACGGGGCTAGGGTTCATCTGGTAGCCGTCGATGCCAATTGTATCGATGCGTTCGGCAATTTTTGGGTGCGCCATGGCGGCTTTGCCGATACCTGAAACGTCGCCTTTTACATCAGCGAGGAATACTGGAACACCAATTTTGGAAAAATTCTCCGCTAAGATTTGCAGCGTTACGGTTTTGCCCGTTCCGGTTGCCCCAGCTACCATGCCGTGACGATTCGCCATGCTGGCATTCATAAAGACAGTTTGCTGGCCGTTGCCGCCGATGAGTAGTTGCTTTGATTCAGGCATGATTTGTTATCGAAGATGGGGTGAGTGAGTTGGTCAATTATAGCGCTAAGCACTCGATTTAATACCGCTATTGAGAAGACGATGGGTAGCTCATGAACACGTTAGCATAACTTTAGAACCGCCTCTAACGGTTTCGAATTTGCTTTTTTACTCACTAGTCTTTACATTGTTGATAAGGCACGGTTTTTCAGACCAAGCGGATGAATTTATTGCGTGATACACGTGGTGAATTTATGACTTCACCGCAGTTTGTAGGACGGCAAGTAATACGTCATCATCTTGGCCTAAATACAATGTTACAGCTTAGTAGAATTAAATGAGTACAAGCAAACTGTTTACTGGGCGGTAAATATTGACCGATTATTTGAACATAAATACGGCGGCCCGTTGGGCTCGAAAAAGGAAAATATGCGAATTGTCATTTTAGAAGACGATCAGGACCAAGCCGATCTATTGGTCGCTTGGCTCGAAGAAGCGAACCATAATTGCGATGTATTTCGAGATGGAAATGCATTTATACGAGCTTACAAGCAAGATAGTTATGACCTAGCCTTACTTGATTGGATGGTGCCAAAGCTGTCAGGCATCGAGGTACTACGGCATATACGTGAGTACGTAGATGCGGTTGTGCCGGTGGTGTTTATCACTCAACGTGACTCCGAAGACGACATTGTTCAGGCTTTGGAAGCAGGTGCTGACGATTACATGACCAAACCTGTTCGCCATAAAGAAACCATGGCCAGAGTCAATGCTATTGCCCGGCGCATGGGTTTTGGTGACGAAAATACGTCAGATAACTATACCTTCCTTCCATTCAAGATTGATACGCGGTTGAGACACGTGACACTCGACGATAAAGTTATCGACATGACGCAAAAAGAATACGAATTGACCTTGTTCATGTTCAAAAACTTGGGGCGAGTGATCTCTCGTGGGCATTTATTGGAAATGGTCTGGGGAACCAGCTCACAATTGAATACTCGAACAGTTGATACCCACATTAGTCGTTTGCGAAGCAAGCTGAAGTTAGATGAGCAAAACGATTGGCAAATAACCTCGGTCTATCGCCACGGCTATCGACTTGAGAATATTAAGTGAGGCCTAGCCCAGCTATCGCTCGAGGTGAAGCTCACTAATATGGCTAGTTGTTTTGTTAAGAACACCGCGTAAAAGTGCTATTACCGTTAGATTGTCATGCAAATCTTGATTTTTCCAATAGTCTTGAAATTGTTAGGCGTTTCTCTTTTGCGCAGAGTTATGCTTAGATACCTAAGTAATGACAAAAATATTTGTTAGAATGTTAGTGCCACTGCAATAGCCGCCGTTATCGCCGCGATGGCTTTACACGATACTTTAAGAGCTTGTTATGCCCGAGAAAAATAAACGACCGTCCGCCGAAGTAATTAACCCAGGCTTGGGTGATATAGAAAAAGTAAGGGATATTCTATTTGGTAAATACGTTGCCAGTTTTGAGCAACGGTTCGCCGAACTTGAATCAAGATTAGAAGCTGATGTGGAGCAACTAAAAGACAAGCTAATCGACAAAATGGGAAGCATGGATAAGGCCGTAAATGAGTCGCTAGCTCGTTTGGACACTCAAATAGTGCAAGAGAAGTCGACTCGCGATACGGAACTACTTAGCTTGCAAAATAACTTGCGTGAGGCCGAGGCGGCGTTGCAACATGCGATTACCACTATGGAGGATCAGGCTAATCAAGACTTGGCCGCGGTTAGACGTTCATTAGAAGAGAGCCTTCAAGACTTAAAGGACCGCGCTCTCGCTACTCAAACCGAGCTAACAGCGCAAATTGATCAACAAAAAGAGGATTTGCAACACGATAAGGTTGGCCGTCACTCGTTAGCGCTTATGCTTGACGAAGTGGCTATTAAGCTACGCGGCAACTAGTCATCCAGGCCGATAACGAGCGTTTGTTGCGATGAGTAAAATCGACACACTAAGTGGCAACGAAGAGCAGCGACAGATTGATGAACTGCGGCAGATATTGGTCGGCGAGAATGCGGGGCAATTAGCGGCATTGAAACAACGGATCGAAGACATCGAGAGTCGAACTCGCGATGTCTCTGAAGTGCTTGCTCCGGCGATTCGCCAAGCCGACAGCAGCGACTTAGTGGCGTCGCTGCAAAAGCCTTTTTCGTTAACGTTAAAGCAAGCGATTCGGTCAGAGCCGAAAGAATACGCTGAAATTCTTTACCCTGTTATGGCTCCCTCTATAGCCCGAGCGATATCACAGGCTATCTCATCGATGTTGGTTACTATTAATCGTACCGTCGAGTCGGCAACATCGGTCGAGGGCATAAAAACTCGCATACAATCAATGCGTACTGGTATTCCTTACGGTGAACTTGCCTTGCGGCAATCGCTATTGTACCGAGTCGAGCATGTTTACCTGATTGATCGAGCGTCGGGCATGCAAATCTACCAAATCACGGCGCCAGATACCCAGAGCCTTGATGGTGACGCAGTT
>JAESTB010000210.1 GCA_016763815.1 Arenicella sp. | reverse complement strand
TCAGCTGACTCGATCAAGATAGTACTAGGCGATGTAAACCAGTCGATACATTGCGCCTGATCACGCCAAAACCCGATTGGGTCAGCTCGCCATTGTTGATAGTCGTTAGTCATACTTGTAACCCTTATTTTCTATCGTTAGAGACTTGATTGCTTAGAGACTATCCAATATCAGCAAACCCTGCCATACGACATTAGTATAATCTAGGCTCCAACCCTAGATAACCACTAGACAATTAAACATCAGTGTCTAATAGGTACAACAATGCGGCTTTAAGCGCTGCGGGCTCAATAGGCTTTGCAAGGTATTGATAGCCTAAATCAGTCGCTCGTGTCTTTAATGTTTTGTCTTGCTCGGCGGTAATCAGTGCTCCTTTTATATCTGCGATAACCAAAAAATCCAAACCGGTCTTGGCAAAATCCAAACGATAGTCGGCTAATATCAAATCGAAATCGACTTCAGACAACGCATCTACAGCTCGGCTATAGGTTGCTACTGACGTGACTATTGCGCCCCAGCCTCCAAGTAGCGTGCCCATAGCCTCAAGCACACTCTCATCGTTATCTAAGCAAAGAATCTGCGCCCCGACTAGCCGGGCAGCAAAACTACTATTTATGCTTCTTCGTGGCTCGGGCAATATCACTAATTTATCAGTATACGGAATATAAATTGAGAAACGACTGCCCGCTCCAGGCTGTGACGCTACCTTTACGTCCAGGTCCAACAAGCGACTGATACGCTTAACAATCGACAAGCCTAAGCCTAAGCCGCGTGTTTCCTCAGGCCCTTCTTTCTTAATTTGGTAGAACTCGTTGAAAATTTGATCGAGGTGCTCAGCGTCTATGCCTACCCCTTTATCTTCAACTGAAATTTCTACTTGCTTACTGTCTTCAAGTAGACGGGCTTGAACCAATACTGCGCCACCCGCATCAGAATAACGTAGCCCATTAGCCACTAGGTTTTGTAATACAGACAACAGTAACTTCTTATCAGAGAAAACCATTACGTCTGGCGCGCTGTAATGAAGAAGCACCCTCTTATCATTGGCACTAGGCTGCATTTCTTCAACTAAGTTACCAATAAAGGCATCCAAAGAAAAGTCGCTAAGATCTGGTGTTATACCACCTGAATCGAGTTTCGAGACATCCAATAACGCGCGTAATAATTCATTTGCGGTGACTAATGATTTGTCTATCTTTTGCGCTAAGTGCCTTACCGAGTTTGGCTCTTCTGCTTGCTCACTTAGGCTGTGAGCAAACAACCTTGCTGCGTTTATTGGTTGCAGTAGGTCATGACTTGCCGCCGCTAGCAAATGGGTTTTATTGCGCGTGTTACGCTCAAGTTCTTTAGTCAAAATCACCAGCTTTTCAGTACGCTCTTTTACTCGAGATTCCAACTCCTCATTGGCTTGACGTAACAACTCAGAAGCGCGAACACTTTCACTGATATCTTCATAGGTAGTCACAAAGCCGCCGCCGGGCATCGGTTCACCGATCGACTTTATGGTGGTTCCGTTAGCGCGCATACGAATCGTTGAATACGATGCCTCTTCCTGCAAATACTTAATACGCTTGCCTATCTCGAGATTGTGGTCTTTATCTCCAAAATCGCCACGCGCAGCGTTAAATCTAAGTAATTCACGCAGTGGTTTACCAACATAAATTAAATTTTCAGGATAACCAAATAGGGTTAAATACTGATCATTCCAAATGACCAAATTAAAGTCTCGGTCGATAACCGAAATTCCATGAGTAATATTCTCTAGTGTGGTCTGCAGTAAATTGCGATTAAACTGAAGTACGCTCGATGTCTCATCAACGAAGGTGGTTACTTCCTCAATGTATTGGTCGCTACCAAGGAGATTATCAGAGATAACTTTTTGTGCTGAGGTAGCACCAATAACACCGGCAATGGCGTTTTGGACTAGCGACAATAGTTGGCGATCAACTTGTGTCACGTCACTCAAACTCACTCCGTGGATCTGCTCAAATTGACTAAATACCGCCTGGGTATTCCTCCGACCTATAATTCGCTCGGTCAAAATACGCAAGGCATCGGGATGAACGATAAACGCGTGCTCAGGGCGAGTTGAACTTAGATTCGACGGTGTATCGCTGACATAAAAGAAACGACTTGCTTGAATTTTTTCTAATACGCTTTGCTTGTCTCTAAGAGAGAACCAAACAAGCAGCGTAACATTTACTAGCAGACTCCAAAATACACCATGAGATAGTGAGTTATCTAGCCGCATGCCGAATAGCGCATGAGGGTGAAACCATACCCCGACACCGTAAACCGCCTCGACCGATTCGCCGCTTAACACGGTTGGGATCATGAGCGTGTAAGCCCATATAGAGAAACCGCCTATTAACCCCCAAAACACGCCCTTACTATTAGCCGAGCGCCAATATAATGCGCATAAGACAGCCGGTAAGAGTTGCACAATCGCGGCAAACGACACTAAACCGATGTTAGCCAATTGGGCATTATTGTCGATCAAGACATAGTAGCCATAGGCACCGGCGATCAGGCCGACGATGGCAACCCGTCGGATCAATAGGATAGTTTCATTAAGATTATCACTATTGAGAATATCAAGACGCCGGTGGTTAATAAGGTAAGGCATCACTAAATCGTTGCACACCATGGTACTAAGACTAATCGCCGCAACAATAACCATACCCGTCGCCGCCGATAGGCCACCGATAAATGCCAGCAGGGCCAAGCTGTTGCTACCTGCCGCTAGCGGTAGCGACAAAACGTATAAATCGGCTGGGCTATTGGGCATCAGAATAGAACCGGTCAACGCGATTGGTAAAACAATGACGCTGGTTAACACAAGGTAAACCGGCATAACCCACATTGCCGTTTTAAACTGTTGGTGGTCTCGTGCTTCAACGACCGTCACTTGAAACTGTCTAGGCAGTAAAAAAATAGCACTTGTGGCGAGTAAGGTTTTAGTGAGAAAGCTTGCCCAAGTGCTTGTATTATTAGAAAAAAAACCGTCAAGTGAGTTGCCATCAATTAGCTGGCCAAAACCATTTTGAGTCCCCAGCCCCATTAACAAATAAATAGCGTAATAGCCAACCGCTAGAATCGCGACCAACTTAACAATCGACTCAAACGCAACCGCTAAAATCATACCCTTATGATGCTCGGTCGCGTCTAGATGTCGAGTACCAAAAAGAATCGTGAACAATGCCAACGCGGCGCCAGTGATCAACGCGATGTTATCGGTGATTATGGAGGTTGCCGAACTATGCGGCGCTGCCGATTGATTAACTAAGACCAAGTACGAGCTGGATACGGCTTTGAGTTGTAAGGCGATATAGGGCAAAGAGCCGACCACCGCGATCGCTGTTACTAACACACCTATTTTGCGCTCTTTGCCAAAGCGACTGGATATAAAATCAGAAATCGACGTGATGGAGTTCTGCTTACAAATTAGGATAATGCGCCGCATCATGGGGTAGCCAAACAAGAAAACCAAACACGGGCCGAGGTAAATCGCCAAATAATCTAAACCGTCGACAGATGCCGTACCGACCGCACCGTAAAATGTCCACGACGAGCAATAGACCGCAAGCGACAAGGCATAAACTAAATTACTATTGTGGTTAAGGCCGCCTTTTTCTTTCTCGGAATCACCTAAATAGGCGATCAAAAACAACAGCAAAATGTATGAAAATCCAATAAAGGCGATGAATTCAACACTGAACATTATTTACTTTCCACGCTTTTGTCGTTGCTCTGTTTATTGTTGTGCGATGACACAATAACGTATCCCAATCAAAATGCGAAAAACCAAAGCAGGTTTCCCTACTTTGGTTTCAGCACTTTGGTTTTCCCTACTTTGATTTCCAACACTAAGCGGTTGCCAGATGCAGAACTTGAATATCAAGTTTCAAACATTATGGCCTCCGAGTGAATTTATGCGTTAGAAACCATATTTAGCGGTTAGTTGTAGTCGGGTCAAATCACCGTCAACACCATTCTCCAACTCACGGTTAGCTTGAATAATCGCTCCACCGAAGGTTAACTTAGGCGTCGGAGCGTAAATCAAATTAAGATTAAGGTTAGATACCTTCTCGGTGTTAGCGCTAGATAGCCCATCAGCCAAACTGGCGGTAGAGTAAGCATATTGAATCGTGCTGCGCAGTTTCTCGCTCCACTGGTGGCGGTACGCAAGGTAACCACCTGTCACGGTAGTGAGGTCTAAGTTGCCTGCAGCATCAATACCGCCGTCGCGAAATGCATTTAAGGCAATGTAACGGCCCAAATTGCCGGTCGCGATTGAATACCTAATATCGTCACCGTTGCTTAACTCGACCTTACCTGCAAAATTCACAGCAAAACCACCTTTGCTCTCACTGATTAAACCGTCGTCAAACGCGACTTCACGGGCTAATCCGGACAACGCATATGAATGCGCACCAGCCTTACGATTATAACGTGCAACGATATCAGGCACACTATTGTCGTCAAAGCTGCTGCCGTTGATACCCCCACCCGCCTCGGCTAAACTGGTAGACGGATTTTCCGCCGCCAGCATAAATGAGCTACCGGCGCCTAACTTTTTAGTCCAACGAATCTGTGTCTGACGGTTAAAAATCGTGCCTGAAGTCGGGCCAATGAATTCGACCGACTCAGGTAAAACCCCAACATTGAAAAATGTACTCCAAGTCTGTCCTATCAAAAGCGATGCATCGTCAGCGTAGTCCCAGTTAAGATACGCATGTCGTATTCTGGGATTATTCGAGTTAGAGACACGCTCATCGCCACCGCCAGATAAAAAATCTAACTCAACATGTGATTTAATTGTGCCCGCAGAGGTATCGGTCGAGGTTTTGAAGAATAGCCGAGAGGTAGCGATATCTGAATCAAACTGAGCGCCATCGCTAGCGCCATCGCCTACTGGGGTTAAGCTCGGAATCAGAATACGCTGCGCAACACTCGCCGCTGGAGTAGCGCCATCTTGGTAATCGTTCAGCATTGCGTTAACTTTTACGTAACCACCAAAACTCAAGGTAGTGCCCCTCGAAAGCGATAGATTACTCGATGAACCAGCCACCTTTATCGCAGCTACCTTCTCAATTTTAGTGTCGGTGGCCTGATTTTGTTTCACTATCAAGGCTTTTAACTCGGCAATCTGAGCCTCCATCTGCAACACACGCTTTTCTAAGTCGGTTTGAGCAAACGCCACGCTTGGTGCAAGGCTTAGACAAAAACCCGCAACTAACGTTCTTCTTAGTGTCGCTTTCAGTTTGGTAGACATTGTTTGGTCCTCTCTTATTTTGTTAGAAACCACACTATTACAAAGCCAGCCACATACGGGTATTAGCCAATAGTCGAACTAAGACTAAAGTCGTATAGTAAAGTTTCTGTGCGAGGTTCTTATTAACCAATAGACTTAACCAAACTTACTAAAGATGAATTTAAACATTCCTCCAGAGCATCGAGAAGCCGCTAATTTCCTGCAATCGATTCGACCATTCGACTCCTTAACCAAGCAACAATTACTATTTTGTGCCAGTAAACTAGCCACCACCTATCATCGATCTCGCACTAACAAAGAGCACCTAGAAAAAATTTTAGACTATCAAAACCCGTCTCTTTTTGTGGTTCGAGCCGGTGTCTTTGATGTTAGAGCAGCCGAAGGCGACTTAATTGACCGCGTATCAGAAGGCGGTTTCTTTGGCTTTGTCTCACTGCTTACCGGCAAGAACACTAACCATCAACTGCATGTCGTGGAAGACGGTTTATTGTATAAACTTGATGAAGCTTCGTTTAAGCAACTTAGAAACCAAAGCACCGAATTTGACCATTTCTTTAACCAAGCCTTTGAGCAACGTTTGCGAGTCGGATTAAGCCGTCGACCTGAAAACATCGCGCTTGCAACGCCGATCTCAGAGGTGATGTCATCAACACTAATTAGCGTTGCGCCAAACGTTAGTATTAAGCAGGCGGCCAAGCTCATGAACTCGCATGATATCGCCTCGCTAACTATTATCGATGAGCAACAACAGCTAGTCGGCATATTCACCGATAAAGACTGCCGAAAACGCGTTGTCGCCGAAGGTTTTGATGTTAACGCCGATATCTCCAAGGCCATGACCCCAAAGCCTATCTCGATTGATAAAGCGGCAATGGTACACGAAGCGACTATTCTGATGATTCGCCATCAAATAAAACACCTACCGGTAACCAGCCAAGGCAAGCCTGTCAGCATGATAACGCTTAGTGACCTAATTCGACTGCAACGTTCAGACCCTGTTTTAATTATCAGCGATATACATCGAGCGGATTCGATAGAGCAACTACAGGCCCTGTCAGAGCAAATACCAGAACTACTATTACAACTTATAAAACAAGATGTTAGAGCTGATGACCTCGGGCGAATTCTCACCACTATGACCAGCACTCTAACCCGCCATCTGATCACCTTAGCGCAACGCCAACTCGGCACAGAACCGTGCCCGTTTGTTTGGTTGGCCTTTGGCTCTCAAGGCCGGCAAGATCAATCAGCAAAGTCAGATCAAGACAATGCCTTACTGCTAGACAACACCGCAACCAAACAAGATGATGCCTACTTTAAGTCACTTGCCGAGTTCGTTAACAAAGGCCTAGATGCCTGCGGTTATATCTACTGCCCAGGCGATATCATGGCGCAGAACCCAGAATGGCGACTAAGTCTAGATAGTTGGAGCTCAACGTTTTATGATTGGATTACGCAACCATCACAAAAGGCCCTGATGCACACCAGTATCTTTTTTGACATGCGCCCTATTTTTACCAGTACCGGCGCTGAAACTTTATTCACCGAACTGCAAGATAAAGTGCTTGTTTGGGCCCAGGAAAATAGCATCTTTCAAACCTTGCTATGCTCAAACGCCCTCGGATTAACACCACCACTCGGCTTTCTTAAACAGTTAGTTGTTGATACCAGTGGCGAACAGAAACATACCTTCGACATTAAAAAGCGTGGGGTAATGCCAATAAACGATATCGCTAGAATCCACTCACTTGCCGGTGGCATAAAGGCGGTAAATACGCGCGACAGATTAAACGCACTGATAGAGCAAAAGTTACTTACCGAAACCGATGGTAATAACTTACTCGATGCGCTCGAGTTCATTAGCCACCAAAGGCTGATACACCAAGGTGAGCAACTAAAGCGCAGCCAAGAGCCCGATAACCACCTGAACCCAAATGATTTTAGCCAATTGGCCACGCGTCAACTTAAAGACGCTTTCAAGGTAGTGAGAGACGCTCAACGAGGCCTCAAACTAAAGTATCAAAGCGGCTTACTGTAAAATGTTAGATCACATTAACGACGCTCTGTTTAATCGTAAGCGCGAGGCTCTCTCGAAGCGCTGCACTAAAGGCACGCTAAAGCAATTCTTAGAAACGCCAACACCAACGCCAAGTCTACGCAGTAAGCTCGCAGAACTAGAGTTTCTAGTCGCCGATTTAGAGATGACCGGGCTAGACCCCAAAAACGATAAAATACTAAGCATTGGCACAACTCTAATTAAGGCCAAAGAAATTGATCACTCATACGCAAGCCATCAATTGGTATTTCAAGACAATGCCGACCTAACAGAGTCAGCACCAATACACCGAATATTCAATCAAGACGTGGTACAAGGTGTTCCCTTAGAGCAAGCGCTGAACGAATTTTTGTCGCAACTTAGCGGTCGAGTGTTAGTGCTACACAATGCAACTCTCGATAAGAGTTTTCTCAACGCAGCGTTAACAAAACTTTATGGAATAGGCTTAGTCTGCCGAACCATAGACACAATGCAAATCGAACGCCGCAGGCTAAAATACCAAGGCC
>JAESTB010000209.1 GCA_016763815.1 Arenicella sp. | reverse complement strand
TCTATAAGCGCCACATAAACCGGTTCAGGCTTATTGGTGGGCCAGAGAAACCAAGAGGACAAAGTTATCACCGTCAACAGCATTGCAAACGCACACCATTGTATAATGGGCTGTTGCCAAAACTTAACACTAGTTATTAGCGGTATTAATCGAGTGTGGTCATCTTCTTTTGTGTCGGAGCGCGTCAATTCTAATATGTGCTGAAGTCTAGCGCTTATAGCCTCCATGTTTTTGGGTCTATTTGTTGGTTTTTTTTCAAGCAGGGCGCTAATTAAGCCTAATAAAGTGTCGGGCATAGATATACGATCGGCGGCACTGAACTCAAAAGGCTGGTGCACAATACGCTGCATAATCGTTTGATCATCTTGGTCAATACCGAATGGGTGACGCCCGGTTAATAACTGATAGGCTAAGATTCCAAATGAGAAAATATCCGTTCTGACATCCAACTGTTTTCCTTGCGCTTGCTCTGGGGAAACCGCATGCGCACTTCCGCTTATTTGGCTTGAGCTAGTTGGCTCAGGAAATTTAATCGAGCCAGGAGTTTTAACAGGCAAAAGCGCTTTAGCGATTCCAAAGTCAGCAATTTTAACAACGTTATCCTTGGTGAGAACGACATTATCCAATTTCAGGTCGCAGTGAATAATGCCAGATTTATGCGCATGCCCTAGACCTTTGCTGATTTGAGCCAGCCAATCTAAAGCCTGAGACTGATCAGGTTTAGTTTGTTTCATCGTCTCTTTTAGCGTGGCACCATCCACATACTCCATTACTAGCCCGAGCACCTGATCGGTGATAACAATATCATGCAATTGTACGATATTAGGGTGATTTAATTGAGCAGTTAGCGCAGCCTCATGTTCAATGCTTTGTGTGGCCGATTTGTCTGCGGTCGTAATGTGAATACATTTAATGGCGACTTGTCGTTTTAATTCTGTGTCGGTAGCTCGATAGACTTCGCTACTGCCACCAATCCCCAGCAAACTATTGAGTTTGTACCTTCCTAGTTGAGTATTTGGGCCGAGTTGTTTTTCCATGTTATTTTACGATCAGCATTTATATCTCGCGCCGACCTCCTTTATAAATGGAAAACTTACTGATGCCGGTGCGGACTGCTCCACGTCGACGCTCGAACAGTTTACGGCTTCCAGAGTAACCTCGCAGAGCCTCGCCAATTTGTTTGCGTGCTCGAAAGATCATAATATTCAAGTACCTTTCTTCAACACCCATGTCATTACGAAGGTCTTCGCAACTTATCCAGCCAACCTCCGAAGAGTTTTGTGAGGCAACTTTTTGCGCATGCTTGTGCCGCAACAAGTGGGCTAGGAGATAATGATGCCCTCGATCATACAAGTCGTTCTCTGCCGCTCCTTGAATAAGAGTCAAACTAGTGCTCTCTTCATCTTGACTGATGTCGAAGCGAAACTCGATATCAGACATGTCTGACTGAGAGGATTCAATAACCTTAGTTTGAGTTTGTTCGTTACCCAGAAAAAAGCGCCAAGGTTGGTTATTAATCATTAACTCACTGTTGTGCTCGAAGGGGCCCCATTCGCCTTCATTGCTAGGCCCTGAGTCGATGTGGCTAGCAAACCATTCATGTCGCTCAGGGCATTTATACAGCTCGATATCAGGAGATTCACTACTGGGTAAAAGGCAATCTTCTAAGAGCTGATGGACATTCAAGTTCTGATCGACTTGGTAGATCATGTCAACTGGTGAGCTAGCATCAAAAAAATCAAATTTAATACCATTTCGCCCAGCTACCTCAATCACATCGCCCTGTTTTAATAAGTGTGAAGTGAACGTCTCAAGCCTATCGCCGTTTAGCCATGTGCCGTTAGATGACATGTCTCTGATTGTCCACCTCGTGGCTTTCCACTCAATGAGAGCATGAAGATTGGAAACGAAATCAAACTCTAAGCAGGTACTGACTTCATTCTCTCGCCGACCAATTGAATGATAAGCCCGCAAATAAATGACTTGGTTTGTTTCGAAATCCTTTAGATAAGCCATTGAGTTCTAAGATGAGTCGTCGAGTATAAATTACTGAACATTATAGTCATAATCCGTTTTTGATGTCTTGCGTTAGTGTACGGTGACCGAGCTCATGAAGCGTCGCTGCGAGCAGGTAAGGTGATGTTTTCGATGAAAATAAGTGCGCTAGCATCAACGCTATAGAGCTCGTCGGAAAAGACCAAAAAACCAGCGTATGATACGATAACTAGGTAGGTAATTAGCGACGGTATTGAGGTAAAAATCTTAGCAACTTTAGTATTGATCTTTACCGAGAATGGGCCTTGATCGCGGTTCTTGATATTGTTCTTTTTTTTGATCCTTATATGCAAATCCCACATCAAACAACGTATCAACCAAGCTATCAATATCAATATTTTCGCCAGTTAGTTCTTTTGCTTTTTCTTGAGCTATCTGGGTATTCACTCATCTCCTTAAGATTTCATGGACACTCTTCGTGGTATTGGCGAACACTCCTGAGGCCCTGCGCCATTAAACTCTGCTAGTCGGCGAGTTTTTGTAAACGAGTTAGATGGCTTACTTTGCAGATTTAACAACAACGATCAGTAGCGGCTAAATTTAATATGAAAAATATCTGTGTATTTTGTGGTTCAAGTAGTGGCTTAGGCGATTCCTATATGAAGTCAGCTAGGAAACTTGGCGGTGCTATCGCGGCCGGCGGGTTTGGTCTGGTTTATGGCGGAGCAAGTGTTGGAACCATGGGGGCAATTGCTGACTCGGTGTTGCAGGCGGGAGGGCGGGTTACCGGAGGGATACCTCAAACGATTGCTGATATGGAAGTTGCCCATACAGGCCTTTCTACCTTAGAGGTGGTCGACGATATGCACCAGCGTAAGGCGAGAATGATGTTGCTGTCTGATGGTTTTATAGCAATGCCAGGGGGGCTAGGAACTCTGGAAGAACTATTCGAGGCCTTAACATGGCTTCAATTAGGCTTTCATAGTAAGCCTTGTGCGGTATTAAACAGCAATGGCTATTACGACAAATTATTAGCTTTTTTAGATCATGCTAGCCAACAAGGTTTCGTAAAAAAGAGCCATGTTGACCAGTTGCTGAGCGCCGGTACGCCCGAAGAGGTAATGAAAATTCTTGTCAATTACACTGCATCATTCGAGCCAAAGCTTGGAGAATGAATGCAAAGTGATAGGCTAACTCTGCGAATTTATTAATCAAAGAGACCACTATGTTGTTGAGCAACATAGTGGCTTAGTACCAATTGGTACCAACAAAACACTAACTCCTTGTAGATAAATGTGTATAAAGCCTTCGGTGTCGCTTATGCCACGTCCAGGTGATGTTTTGTCAGCTAAATAGTAAGTCAAGACCCGTTAGCGTCGCCTCACCCATTTGGGTGAAATTTGCCAAATAGTTAGCCGTTTACTAAGGATAAAAATTCGGTACGAGTGGCCTGATTGCTTCTAAAATTACCGAGCATTGATGATGTTTTCATAATCGAGTTTTGTTTTTGAACGCCGCGCATCATCATGCACATGTGTTTTGCTTCAATAATAACGCCAACGCCTTCGGCGCCGGTTACTTCACGTATAGTCTCCGCGATCTCTGTAGTCAATTGCTCTTGGATTTGCATACGCCGGGCATACATATCAACGATGAGCGCTATTTTAGATAAGCCAAGCACTTTACCATTAGGAATATAAGCCACGTGTGCTTTACCAATAAACGGCAACAGGTGATGCTCGCACATCGAGTAAAGCTCAATATCTTTAACCACAACCATTTCACGAGAATCAGACGGAAATAAAGCGTTGTTAATTACCGTGTCTAGATCTTGGCCATAGCCCTGAGTCAAAAACTTCATCGCCTTGGCCGCACGCTTTGGTGTGTCTGCTAAACCCGGACGGCTGAGGTCTTCTCCGCATTCGATAATAATTTTTTTGTAGGCGTCTTCCATTTATAAACTCGCTAATTGTATCAATTAAAACTTCTTTTATCGATTATGCAACAAAAGGCTCAAATTCCAAGTGGTTTGTTTGATCTCGGTCATCATTTTGCCCATCTAATTATGCTAATCTGAGTGGTCCACGCTTGGTCATCTTAGGCCTCCTCGATAAAAATATATAATCCGCGTTGCTGCGGCTTGATTCAAACGCCACACTTAATGTTAAAAAGATAACTTGCAAATTTTAAATTATGATTAATGACCGAATTGAATTTTCTGTTGAAAACCACGTAGCCCACGTAACGCTTTCGCGAGCCGATAAAATGAATGCATTGGACAGTAAAATGTTTGATGCGATCCCGATGATCGGCGAGCAGATTAGACAAGACCCCAGTATTCGAGTAGTCGTGGTGTCGGGAGATGGCGGCAACTTTTGCGCAGGCCTAGATAAATCTAACTTCTCATCTATTTTAGAAAAGAAGGGCGTTTCCTTAAAAGACGAGGAGCCTGCCATGGTTCTCGCCGATCGTACCCACGGTATCGCTAATGCCTTGCAATATGTAGTTTGGATGTGGCGAGAGCTACCAATGCCGGTGATCGCGGCGGTCGATGGTTTTTGTTTGGGCGGTGGTTTGCAAATTGCCTTGGGCGCTGATTTTCGCTATGCCAAGGCCGACAGTAAATTCTCGATACTAGAAATGCGTTGGGGTCTTGTGCCTGATATGAGCAGTACTCAAATTATGCGTCATATGATTCGCGATGATGTAATCCGTGAGCTCACTTATACGGCTAGAATATTTGATGCCCAGCAAGCAAAGGAATGGGGCTTTATTACAGAGATCGTAGACGATCCTCTGGCTCATGCAATGAGTGTTGCCAACGAAATCGCCGTTAAGAACCCAGATGCAATTCGAGCGGCTAAAAAAATAATTGATGCCAGTAATTATCAAACTGCTGAAGAAGGATTGTTGATGGAGTCGGTTGAGCAAGATAAAATCATGGGCACTGCGAATCAGATCGAGGCGGTAATGGCTGAGTTGCAGAAGCGTAAGCCAGACTTTAAGGATTAGCGCTATGGGTGGCAAGACACGGGCTTGATATTAAGCGGCTGCTCGACTTCGAACAAAGTTTGCCACGGCAGTGAATGTATGGGCGAAGTTTAATAATCGCTCAATATACAAAAACTAAGCCAGTGGAAAAATCTCGAATATTCGTCGCAATCTAAAGATCATTCGGCTTCGCTCAAGATGACTTAAATGGTCAACTTTCAGCCAATTTATCAATTATTCGCTGTCAGGCAAGCACTGATCATGTCGGGCCTAATTCAAGTTTTTATGCTTAATAAAATATCGCCACGTTCTGACGGGCACTAATCACCAAGTTGCCAGCCTTATTCCAAACTTGCATGTCTTGGCTAGAATAGCCGTTGCGCGCATGCTCGGCGGCTGAGCGCATTAGCCACCAGCCGTCTTCGGTGCTGATGTCTTCTCTGAGAAAGTTCATCATCCAGGTCATCGAGCTGATTGGCGCGAATTCTTTGAACATTGGCAGTACTGCTGGCGGAGGCATGTCTGAGATGCCAATTAGGGCGGCCATGTCGTTAGCATTGTTATCCTTGTGGCGAACCCAAATAAAGTGCTCGTGTGCGTCTGAACCGCTTATAGGGTGCCCTCCTTGGGCTAGCAGGCAGTCGTAGTTGTTGGCAAATGACGGCCCAAAGCCTGAGCCAAAGAAGTTGCTGGATTGCTCAACATTGGCGACTTCTGGTTTATCGGTAAAATCTTGATTTAAGCGCGATTCTCGGTTTTCACCGAAGCAAAACACCGCATGCGTTGCTAGACCTTTCTCACCCATCATTTCAGCACCAATATAGGCTACCGATCGCCCTTGACGCATTACTTTGGTAGTCACGCTCACTTCCCCACCGACCGGACCAATGAAGTTTATCTGCGCTGACCGTAGCGGCGGCAAATCCGGAAAGTCGTTGACCACTGCTTGGTAACAAATCGCCGCCGACATGCCGCCGTAGGTGGTGCGGCCTTGCATCCAGTTGTCGGTTACGGTTACGCTGCTTTGCTGCTCAGTCGTGGTTTTTAGGCTGTTCAGAAGGTCAGAGAAACTTAGGCTCATATTGAAACTCAGGTTAAGATTAATAGTTAAACTAGCTTGGCTTGCAGCATTTCGTTAGCCATCTGTGGGTTGGCTTTACCGCGTGATTTTTTCATCACTTGGCCGACTAAAAAACCAATCACTTTTTCATTGCCATCTTTAAACTGCTGAACCTGTTCTGGGCATGAGGCAATTACCTCATCAACAACTGCCTCAATCGCACTTGTATCAGTGATTTGCTTGAGGC
>JAESTB010000017.1 GCA_016763815.1 Arenicella sp. | reverse complement strand
TTACTTCCAGTACCAAGTAATTCTCAAACCATCGCCAGACAATATTCAGGAGCTCTATCTTGAGTCTCTACGCGAACTCGGCATTGATATGCTGACCGACGATGTTCGCTTTGTAGAAGACAACTGGGAGTCGCCCACCATTGGCGCTTGGGGTCTAGGCTGGGAGGTCTGGCTAAACGGCATGGAAGTTACTCAGTTCACTTACTTCCAACAAATTGGCGGTCTAGACTGCCGACCGGTTACCGGCGAGATTACCTATGGCTTAGAGCGTATTGCACTGTACCTTCAGGGCGTTGACAGCATTTACGATCTGAAATGGACCGACGGCTTCACCTATGGCGATATTTATCATCAGAACGAAGTGGAGCAATCAACATTTAACTTTGAACACGCCAACGTCGACGAGCTGTTTCATCAGTTCAATGCCTGTGAAGCCGAAGCCAAGTATTTACTTGAAAAAAACCTGCCATTGCCAGCTTACGAAAAAATGCTCAAAGCGTCTCACTCATTCAACATGCTTGATGCTCGCCACGCTATCGGTGTCACCGAGCGCGCCCGATATATCGGCCGCATTCGTGGTTTAGCTAAGGGTGTTGCAAAATCATATTATGAATCACGCGAGGCCTTGGGCTTTCCGCGTGGTCGTGCGGCAGGAGAATCGTAATGACTGATACTCTATTGATTGAACTCGGAACAGAAGAGTTACCTCCAAAAGCACTGAAAAAACTGAGTGACGCTTTCACGGCTGAGTTGCTCAACGGGCTAAGCGAAGCGCAATTAATTAGCCAAGTCGATGCCGACTCGGCTTCATCTTTTGCCTCGCCACGTAGGCTTGCCTTGGTGGCGCCTAACGTTATTACCGCGCAACCGGATCAAACTATTGAACGTCGTGGCCCTGCGGTACAAGCCGCTTTCAAAGAAGATGGCCAAGCGACCCCAGCAGCCATCGGTTTTGCCAAGTCCTGTGGTGTCGATGTAGCCGACCTTGGACGCCTAAAGACAGAAAAAGGCGAGTGGTTAAGTTATAACATCAAGCAGACAGGCAAATCATTGACCGAATTGTTGCCTGAGATTATGGACCAAGCGATTAAGCGCCTACCCATTGCCAAGCGTATGCGTTGGGGCGACGGAACGGCTGAGTTTGTTCGCCCAGTAAAATGGTTAATCGTGATGCATGGCGGTCGTGTATTACCAGCGACAATTTTAGATGTCGAATCGGGCAACATAACTCGCGGCCACCGCTTCCATAGCGACGGTGAGATTGTTATTAATAGTGCCGACAGTTACCAACAACGCTTATTAGAACAAGGTCATGTTGTGGCCGACTTTGCTGATCGTCAAACGATGATCCTCGAGCAAGTTAACGCGGCCGCGGCCAGCGTTGGTGGATCGATTGAAGATGATCAAGCATTGTTAGACGAGGTTACTGGTTTAGTCGAATACCCGACGGCGGTAATCGGCGACTTCGATCAGAGCTTCTTAGAAGTTCCTCAAGAGTGCTTGATATCGTCAATGCGCGACCATCAAAAATATTTTCACGTTGTTGATGCGACCGGCAAGCTAATGCCTCACTTCATCACCATAAGCAATATCGAAAGTAAAAACCCAGACCAAGTTCGCTCAGGCAACGAGAAAGTTCTGCGCGCGCGCTTATCGGACGCCCAGTTCTATTGGTTAACAGATCAAAAAATTAAATTAGCTGACCGTGTTGAGCGATTGAGCAAGGTGACGTTTCACGCAAAGCTCGGCAGCGTGTTACAGAAGGCACACCGACTACAACAATTGGCAGGCACCTTAGCAAGCAAAATGGGCGGCGACTCGGCAGTAGCCGAACGTGGAGCATTACTGGCAAAGGCTGATCTTGTATCAGATATGGTCGGTGAATTCGACGAACTGCAAGGCGTGATGGGCCATTACTACGCGGACCGCGATGGTGAGCCTAGCTTAGTTGGCGAATGCGTAGAACAACATTATTGGCCCAAATTCGCTGGCGACCGCTTACCCATTAGCGCCGAAGCTCAAGCCGTAGCCTTGGCCGACCGGCTAGATAGTTTGGTCGGCATTTACGCGTCAGGTGAAGTGCCTACTGGCGACAAAGACCCTTATGCATTACGTCGAGCGTCGCTTAGCATCTTACGTATTTTAATCGAGCAAAAGCATTCGTTCAATCTGTCTGACTTAGTCGCCGAATCGGCGGCGGTTTATTCACACAAGCAGAATATTGAAATCGACTCTAAGGCTCAAGCCGCCATTGTTGGCTTTATTCGCGGCCGATTAATGGCTTTTTATCAGTCTCAAAATATCGCCACAAACACCATCAATGCGGTGCTTGCCTGTGAACCTGACAGCCCGTTAGATTTCGAGCAACGAGTCAAAGCCGTTAGCGCTTTCAGTCAAGTTGCGGAAGCCACCGATTTAGCCGCCGCTAACAAACGAATCAGCAATATATTAAAGAAGCAAGACGGTGAGGTTTCATCTAAAGTAGACGAATCTGCTTTATCTGAAGCCGCCGAGCGAGAACTTTACGCTGCAATTCAAGGCATTGAGACCAATTGCGTTACCCTATTCGACAACGGTGAGTATCAACAAGGCTTGGAAAAGCTAGCCAGTTTACGAACACCCGTTGATAACTTCTTTGAACAGGTGATGGTCATGAGTGACGATCTAGCCGAAAAGAACAACCGCCTAGCCCTGCTGAAACGTATGCAAAGTTTATTTTTACGCGTCGCAGACATAGCCTTACTACAAACCTAATAACGACCTTGTCTCATACTAAGCACATAAAACTAGTGATTCTCGATCGCGACGGAGTGATCAATAAAGACTCGCCTTCGTATATCAAAACTCCTGATGAGTGGATTCCAATCAAAGGTAGTCTCGAGGCAATCGCGCGCCTCTCACAGGCTGGCTATGAAATAGTCATCATCACCAATCAGTCGGGTGTTGGTCGTGGTTTTTTTAGCGCCGACACCTTGGCGCAGATACACGTGCGCATGATTGACTATGTCCAGCAGCATGGCGGACACATTCAAAGTGTCTTGTTCTGCCCACATCACCCTGATGATGGCTGCGATTGTCGTAAACCTCTTGCCGGTTTGTACCAGCAACTTGCCGATCGTTTGAACATAAACTTCAGCGGCGTTTACTCGGTGGGCGATTCAATTCGAGACCTAGTCGCCGCCAAAACTGTGGGTGCTCGACCAGTTCTAGTAAAGACTGGCAATGGCAAAAAAAGTTTAAAACAAATTGCCGACGACTCTCACATTGATTTAGATGGCACATTAGTGTTTGACAATCTAGCAACCTTTACAGATGCGCTTCTTAAGCAAGAAATCTAAGCCAGCGTACCCTTTTATATTAAGCCTATGATTTATATTCGATCGATTCTGTTTTACATTGGTGAAGCGCTGTCCACGGTACCTTTTATGATTGTGTCGATTTTCGCGCTGGCGTTTAAACCGATAACACGCTCATGGATGATTGCCGGCTGGGCGAAATTTGTCACTTGGTGGCTGAAGATCACCTGCGGTCTTAGGCACAAGCTAGAGGGCGTAGAAAACATTCCACCAGAGCCATGTGTGTTCGCTTGCGCACACCAATCAACGTGGGAAACCATAACCACACAAACTTTTCTTCCAGCACTTGCTTGGGTGCTCAAAAAAGAGTTATTGAGTATCCCTGTATTCGGCGTGGGCTTGCGTGCCACTGGCCCTATTGCGATTGACCGCTCCGACAAAAAAAATGCCTTAGACCAAGTGGTTGAGCAAGGCATCGAAAAATTTAAAGAAGGTCGCTATGTACTCATCTTTCCCCAAGGCACACGCACCACCTATGGAGAATCTGGTCGATATAAAAAAGGCGCGGCAAAATTGGCAATCGCCGCCAACAGGCCGATTATTCCAATAGCTCATGACGCTGGCAAATATTGGCCACACGATGGTTGGTGGATTAAATCAGGCACTATTCGCTGTATCTTTGGTCCGGCGATTAGCGTTGAAGGAAAAACTGACACTCAAGTTACCGCTGAAATTCAAGCTTGGATTGAATCCCAAGCTTTATAGTCCTAAAACTTAGCTTATGCTATAACTCGCTTAGAAATATAAAGCCGTAACCCCCTAAACACAACGAGTCATCAAACACATGGGCCAAACAACATCATCGCTAAGCCCTTAGACGCAAGGCACCAGCACTGTCGCCGAGAGCGATGCGGCCGCCGCGGTCGCCACTGACATTGGTAATCAGGTGCCCACCTTTGTCGACCTATTACCCG
>JAESTB010000208.1 GCA_016763815.1 Arenicella sp. | reverse complement strand
TAGCGACACCTTCGATGCGAGCGAGTATTTGCGTACCCGATTGGCACAACTTGAGGCAGGCCGAGCGGCTATGCAGAACACCTTGCCGGCCAATGCGTATAGTCGCCACCGAATGGTCGTAACCCAGCAAGCCTTCCTTTGCGCGAGCAGCAACATTCGCAATTGCGCAAACAGGTTATACCCCAGTGTGGTTTATGGCAAAGTACAGCGCGTTTGCGTTAAAGTCGCTGCAAGGAAGTTGATTGGCACCAAAGTCGAGTTTCAGTTCTTTAATTCGGTTCTCAGAATGTTCAGTGCGCTGGTTATACCAGTGGACGACTTCGCTGTTATTCGGTTCCGCCCGATTGGTGGCAATGGCTCGGCAATACAGATACATCCAGCACGAGAAGTCAAAAGATCGTTGCTGGTTTTAAGCTGAAAAAACTGTTTATGCGCCGTGTTTGCGTCTGATGGGTGATGAAGTGGTTTGTCTCTAGCCATTATGCAAGCGAGGTCTACATTATTTCTATATCGGGATCAGGGTAATACTTACAATGAGGCGATTAAAGTTGTAATATGCCTATGCCCGAATATTCGCGTTATTGCGATACCATTTACTTTTTTTAAAATTAAATTTTCGGCAACAGAGCCACGTTCGCCCCCATATAGTGATTAGTATTACAGAAGCCACTAGCTTTAGCTGATCACTTAAACTAATGACTGCAAGTGAATGAAGACACTTCTAAAACCTGAGCTACTATCTATGATTAGACTATTTAAAGCCCTGACCTTTCTAGCATTTTTGGTGCCCACCTTAAATGCAAATGCGGGCTTCCCCGATGATTTAAGTGACGTGGTTTTTACCGAAGCCGCTCAAGTTAAGGGATGGAAAGTCGGTGCTGACCTGAAGTTAAGTATTGGCAATGGCTCAATTATCCTCGACCACAGAGTTAACGAGAACTCCAGTGCATCAACGGCTTGGCCTAGAATTACAATTTTTAATACCTCAGTTGCTGCTAATGCATGGGGTATCGTAAAGAAGAAAGATGCGGCCGGGAACGACGTGTGGTTGGCAGGAACATGGGAGTATTTGAAGCCCGCGCAAACAATTAAGAAACTCTCAGCCTTTACAACAGGCCATTTTAGACATATAAGTAATACAACTTTGAGAGACGGTGATCTTTACGGTTTTTTCGTTTCAGGTACTATTCGAGCGGGTAGTGGTTTAAACAACATTGCAGAACGCTCTAAATTCGTAGTCTATGAGTGGGGCACCGGAGTGATTTTTACTGAAGGCGATATTCCAGAAGAAGTTATTCCAGAAGTAATTAATGTGGCTCCTACGATCAATTTATTGTTAAGTGATGAGCCTCAGACTCAGCCTCAATAGAGCTTTGATAAACCGATTTTTGTAATTAGATTAATGGAGCTGCACATATTTATCGGAATTTCAGACCCGCTGCTGGAACAAGCCATAGCCGTTCCAGTAAGCACGCGGTAAAGCACTTATAGGCTTGGCGCGGACTAAATGGTTTCTCTTTTCGGGTTCTAAGTTTGTTGTGAAGTTTGGTTATGTGTGTGGCCTACTTCACAAGAGCAGCCGTTAATGCGCTAGCGTTCAGCGAACAAAGGATAATTCATCTGGGCCTACTTTCGATGCATCAGCCGTCGGACGGTCTTGTTTAAACGCACCGGTGACTTTTGTGAAACCATTGGCGTAAAGCTCTCCGATAGAAAACTTCTGCTCCCCGAGCAGCTCTACTACCCTTGCTCGTCGGTAACTCTGACCCCTTATTCACCCCGCAATATCAATTCACGTTTACCCATTCAAAGAAAATGAAAGTAGCACGGTCAATAGTGAATCATCTTTTCGCCACGACCTTGAGTTTGGCTTTTATTATTGGGGATTCCTTAGTACTTTTCCGTGCCTTAATCACTTGCCTGTGGTGGCACTGTCGTTTGGCGCTGCTAGTGGGTCTTTTTATTAATTTTTTGCTGGCGAAGTACTGGGTTTTCAAGTAAGTACTGGGTTTTTAGTGGACGAATTGTCAATGATGGATTGCAATGTGCTTTTGTTGCTCGATCCTATTTATTGGCCGACCCTAGTCGCCAAGTAAGAGGCTCATGATGGGCGTGATATTGAAATTCGAAATTCCAGGAATCAAATCCTTTAGTCGCTGATCAAACCAGGTTTCGGCAATGATTAGATAGCCCTGATCATTGGGGTGTAATCGCACAAGCTCACCTGTCGCCGGATCGACTTCTTGTTCAATCAGTGACTGCCAGCCACCCGGCTGGCTAATAAATCGACTGGCGTGGTCGACCACGAATGCGCCCTCTTGATTTGCGGCATTTACGATCTCAGAATTATATGGCTGAACATTCAGATCGTCTCGAGGTAAAATGGTTCCCACGATTGGCTGATAACTAAGCGCGCGTGCTTTGATAATCATCTGCCGAATATTGAAATTGGTAGTACTTGTGCTGACACCGAAAGCATTGTCGTTAGTGCCATACATAATAAGAACGAAATAGTTGTCTGCTTCATATGCGACCTTAGTTTCGCTCAGGTTGCTTGAGATACGGCCTTCGCCGTTTGTGGTGTCACTGCCGCCGAACCCCCAGTTAGCCACAATCGCGTTACGAACCTGTTTGTTTTGGTCGAGGATGGGTGAGTCGTACGCCTCCGTCGAACAAATTTGCTGGTCAGTGCGCGGCTCTTCCTGCCGTAAGATGTTGTTTAGGTAGATCGTAGGGCATCCAAGTGTGGTTGATCCACTGCCAAATCTTGAGTTTTGAAACGCTGCGTTAAATCCAGTTGTAGTGCTATCGCCAAATAATACAACAACGGCCTCATATGGCTCTTCTTCTGCTGCTTGAGCGACACCAATGAAAAGCAGAACTAAGGTAGCAATGAACCTAGTGATTCTTTTAATGCTGTAATGAAGAAACGAAATTTTTGTGCGCATAAAAAATTATCTATTTAAATCCAATCGTATTGATTGCTCAATATTATTATTAGGAAAATGCAACGCTACGGCAGAGTTACGCGGTAAAAACCCGGGCATTATCACATCAGAGATAGACTCTTGCTGGGTGTTTCTCAACGAGATCTTATACCTGCTTTTAGACGAATTATCAATCGTAAATACGCGTTGACTTGTTAAATACTGCCCCGATGGTTGGTCATAAGCCTTCCAGGCGACAACTACGTTTAAGTCTTTATTGAGGCTTGCTATTGGTTGTATATCCGGGACATCGTTATTCGCGTGAACACGACTTGGGCTAGACCATTTGGAGCCATCTTTACGACTATAGTAGATATCGTCAAGGCCTTCGTGGTTAGATGACCAAAAAACCCACTGCCGGTTGCTGCTATCAACAATAATGCTAGGGCTCAAATTCTCGGCTTTGAAACCATTTAGTTTTCTAGCACGCTGCCATTCGATATCTGGAGAAGCTCTTCGAGCACTCATTAGTACCGTACTATTGTCGTTTTGCTCGCTCCAAATTAACAGTTTATTGCCGCTCAGGTCGGTACTCAGGGCGGGCGTCGTAATAAAGTTTTCGCTAGTGTAAACAGCCAGCGGATCAGACCATTTATCTCCAGTCAATTGACTTAACATCAGCCGGTGACTGCCGGCTTGGGAATCAACCCAAACGAGTTCGGCACGAATACTCAAATCTCGGTCTTGAGCAAACAATCCATCGCAACAAAGGAATGCAATAACAACCATTAGCACTGAACGCATAATTACCGTACCGGCCTGACACCCGTTAGGGCGGTAGACCTTTTATCTAAAAGGATCATAGTTTCGAAAGGGGCATAGTTTCTCTCTTAATGCTGTGTGTCTAAACAGCATAACGCGACAATGGTGTGCTCAGTGAATAAGGCGTTAAACATGGTTAAACAATTCGATTGCAACAGCTCTTGTGATCATCACATTTTACATATTAGTGCTATTAAACGACTAGATCTTACACATTTGCAATCTCCAGCGAGACTGATGTTATCTAGCTTGCCGGTTAGTAGCAAGCTGCGTTAACTCTCGACGAAAGCACGCTCAATTACATATTCCGCGATTTCACCACGGATAGTCTCTTTGAAACCCAATTCATCTAAAATCACGCAAAAGTCTTTTAGCATCGACGGGCTACCACATAACATAAAACGATCGTCTTCTACGTTGATCGGCGGCAAGCCCAAGGACTCGGCCATTTTGCCTGACGTTAAGGCGTCGGTTAAGCGACCTTGAGTATGAAAGTCTTCACGCGTAACGGTGGGATAGTAAAGCAATTTACCGTGTACCATCTCGCCGAAAAATTCATTTTCTGGTAACTCTTTGATCACCTCTTGATAGGCAAGTTCAGATACTTCGCGCACCCCGTGAGTGATAATGACTTTATCAAAACGTTCATAAACTTCTGGGTCTTTGATGACGCTCATAAACGGAGCCAAGCCTGTGCCAGTAGCGAGTAAGTACAAATGCTTCGCAGGTTTTAGCGCTTCAACTAAAAGCGTGCCAGTGGGCTTTTTGCTAACAAGCAACTTATCGCCAGGTTGTATCTTCTGCAAATGCTGAGTAAGCGGCCCGTCCTGCACCTTAATACTGAAGAATTCCATATGCTCTTCGTAGTTGGCGCTGGCGATACTATATGCACGCATCAATGGCTTGCCGTTGATCTCCATGCCAATCATTATGAATTGGCCGTTTTCGAAACGAAAACCTGGGTCACGTGTGGTAGTGAAACTGAATAGGGTATCATTCCAGTGATGGACCGATAATACTTCTTCTTCGCGGATATTTGCTGCCATGATGCGTCTCTATTGCTTACTACTATTGCTTAACTTTCTTTTGTCTAACCAGTATGTATTCGCTTTAACGAGTCTCATATAAGTTCACCAAATCAGGCGCAAAGGTTATAGACGCGGTGACAATTTGTAAACAAGAGCCTCGAATATATTTAGAATACTTTTCACTATTTACAGGTGTTTTTGTTATAAGTGAAAATATTGTAAATCGTCATCTGTTATAACTTCTTTACGAGTATGATAAGTCTCAGGTTTAATTAAGCAATCTAACTCAAACGAACAGCTTTGGTTGTTTGTTCTCAGGCTTTTAAGTAGCATCTAGGTATGGATCAAAACACGACAAACTTTTCCCATCTGAATACCTCTGGTGAAGCCAATATGGTTGACGTATCGGCCAAGCCTGACAGCATACGTGTTGCTGTTGCTCAGTCTAAGGTAAGACTCAGCACCGAGGTTTTATCTCGTGTTCGTGAACAGAGTATTGCTAAAGGTGATCTTCTTGCTACCGCTCGAATAGCCGGCATTCAGGCGGCAAAAAAATGTTCAGATTTGATACCGCTCTGTCACCCCTTGCCGTTGAGCAAAGCGACTGTCGATATTGATGAATACGTCGATGGGTCAACACAGGGCCTGGTGATCATTGCCAGCTGCACCACCACTGGTAAGACTGGCGTTGAGATGGAGGCGTTAACTGCGGCTTCGGTAGCCGCCTTAACAATCTATGATATGTGTAAGGCGCTTGATAAGGGTATCGTAATTGAATCGACGATGCTGCTGGAAAAGCGCGGTGGTAAATCTGGTCGTTGGGTGCGTAATGATTAAGGTTTTGTTGTTTGCTAATTTGCGTGATATAGCGGGCGCTAGTCAAATTGAATTGCCGCTCGGCAACATGGTTCAGGTGCGCGATTTATTGGCCGATCTGGTGTCGCACGTACCCGGCGAGCTGATCGAGGCATTAAGTGATGAAAGTGCGATGGTATCGGTCAATCAAAAGTACGCTGGCTGGGACGCGCCGCTCTTTGATGGGGACGAGGTAGGTATTTTGCCACCTGTATCGGGCGGTTAATGAGCAATTGACATGATTGATGTAGTGATATGTGAGCAAGATTTTGACGTCGGTGAGCAGTATGCGCAGGTTTGCGCGCTGGCACCACGGGCGGGTGCGGTGGTGTTTTTTGTTGGTTTGGTGCGCGATTTGTATGACTCTCATGATTCGTCTGAGACAATCGAGTTCTTAGAGCTGGAACATTACCCCGGTATGACTGAGTCATTATGCCAAGAGATTATTGATCAAGCTCGACAGCGTTTTCCTTTTGATCTCGCACGCGTGATTCATCGGGTTGGTAAGATTCACGCCAGCGAACAAATAGTGATGGTGGCGGTCGCAAGTCGACACCGTGATAATGCCTTTCAGGCAGCTCAATTTATAATGGACTACTTGAAGACACGCGCCACCTTTTGGAAGAAGGAAGTTGGCGTCAAGGGCGAGCAATGGCTCGGCCGAAAAGAGTCAGACCTCAGCGCTAGTTTACGTTGGGAAAACAACAGCACTGAGTTAAAATAGCGCTGGGATAGAACCGCCCTGAGAGGGCATAGGAACTAATGAATACGGACGCTAAATTTACTCCAATCAATGTCGCCGTGCTGACAGTCTCAGATACCCGTTCACTTGAAAGTGATACCTCGGGACAATATCTGGCTGACCAAGTTGTTGAAATGGGGCACAAACTACTCGCTCGAGAAATAGTCATAGACGATATCTACTTGCTTCGCGCGAAAGTTTCTGAATGGATCGCAGATCCTCATATACACGTGATTATCAGTACCGGCGGAACTGGCTTTACCGGACGCGATAGCACTCCAGAGGCTTTAGCCCCGTTGTTCGATAAACAAATAGATGGTTTCGGTGAGCTGTTTAGACATTTGTCGTTTGCTGACATTGGTACCTCTACGGTTCAGTCTAGGGCGCTTGGTGGCATGGCCAATAATACTATGATTTTTTGCTTGCCGGGCTCAACCGGAGCGTGTCGAATGGGCTGGAATGGGATTCTGAAAGAACAGCTCGATAGCCGCCATCGCCCGTGCAACTTCGTGCCACACACCAATGCAAGCAAATGATTACGCTCTCCCAAGCTCGATTGCAACTTCAGCGTCTAAAGGCTGTACTCGAAACTGAAACCATACCGATTGCTAGGGCTCTGGGCCGAGTCGCAAGTAGCGATGCTATCTCGTCCTTGGCGATCCCGCCGGCCGATAATAGCGCGATGGACGGTTTTGCGGTTCGAGCGTCAGATTTAAAGGGTCAGCCTAATAAGCTGCTTATTTCTCAACGCATACCGGCCGGTATTGGCCCCGAACCATTGGTTGCGGGTACGGCAGCGCGTATTTTTACTGGCGGTGTTATGCCGGTTGGTGCCGATGCGGTAGTGATTCAGGAAAATTGTGACTACGATCAGCTAAGTGTTACCGTGTTAAAGACAGTTTCGAGTGGGGCCAATGTGCGCCCAAAAGGCCAAGACATCAGCTGTGGCGCGAAAGTTATCAGCACCGGGCAAATGCTGAATGCGATTGATATTAGTTTGCTGGCGTCGATAGGGCGGGCATCGGTCGAGGTTTATAAACCGCTTAAAGTTGCCTTGTTTTCGACCGGTGATGAGTTAGTCGAACCTGGTCAGGAACTAAAGGCCGGTCAAATTTATAATTCTAACCGTCCACTATTGATTGCCCTATGTGAGCAAATGGGCTTTTTGCCCTACGATTGTGGTATTATTAAAGACACGCTAGAAGCAACCAAGTTAGCACTCATGGATGCGTCAGAAAATGCCGATGTTATAATTTCTAGCGGCGGTGTTTCAGTTGGTGAGGAAGACCATGTTAGACCTGCGGTTGAGGCTCTGGGCGAGTTAGAATTGTGGAAAGTTCAGATGAAGCCAGGCAAGCCGGTCGCGTTTGGGAATGTTGCCGGAGTTCCGTTTCTGGGTTTGCCGGGTAACCCAGTGTCATCGTTTACGGTTTTCCAGTTGCTCGGCGTGCCGTTACTAACGAGTTTGCAGGGGCAGAAGGTGACTGAGCAAATTGCTTACCCCGTCGCGGCCGCTTTTAGTAAACCGATCAGCTCCCGCGAAGAGTATATTAGAGTCAAGATTGAGCGAGATGCCGACGGTGAGTTGCACGCCAATCGTTTCCCGAACTCAAGTAGCGGTGTTATGTCTTCACTGTCATGGGCTGATGGATTAGTGCGCCAAGAGTTAGATAGTGCGATTGAGGTCGGGCAAAAGCTCGCCTTTTTACCTTTAAGGAATGCCATGTTATGAGTTTAGATAAACCCAATCAAGCTGGTGGCTCAGTTGCACAAGCCGCTCCACCAGTTGAATCAAAATTGGTCGATTCGTTCGATCGTCATATTCGTTATCTACGTCTATCGGTAACCGATCGTTGCAATCTGAGGTGCACGTATTGCATGGCTGAGGACATGACTTTTTTACCGAAGTCCAAGGTTTTAAGCTTAGAAGAAATGACCATGGTCGCTAAAGCCTTTGTTGATTTAGGGGTCGAGAAAATTCGCTTGACCGGTGGTGAACCACTGGTGCGAAATGGCGTTGTCGAACTGGCCCAACAGTTAGGAAAGCTCGACGGTTTACGAGAGTTGGTGATGACATCAAATGGTGTTTTATTAGACAAGTTTGCTCGGCCGTTACGTGATGCAGGTATGTCTCGTATCAATATTAGTATCGATAGCCTACGAGAAGACCGATTTAAAACGCTCACCCGCTTTGGTAGTTTAGCTGACGTGCTAAGAGGCATTGATGCGGCTCGTGATGCCGGCTTTGATAAAATTAAACTTAATACCGTGGTTTTGAAAGGCACCAATGATGATGAGGTTGTCGATCTAACTCAATTCGCAGTCGATAAAGGCTTGGATATCTCGTTTATCGAAGAAATGCCATTGGGTGAAATAGATGGGCACAGCCGCCTCGATACGGCCATTGACAACCGCTCGATTCGTCAACAATTAGAAGATAAGTTTACTTTAGAACCGTCAGACTACAATGACATCGCTAGTGGCCCATCTCGCTATCTTAAGATCGCTAATAGTGATTCCAAGGTTGGGTTTATTTCTCCGATGAGCGACAACTTCTGTAGTAGTTGCAATCGGGTAAGAGTGACCGCCGAAGGCCTGCTGCTATTGTGTCTCGGTAACGAGCATTCTTTAGATTTAAGAGAAATTGTTAGAGACGATCCAGAGAAGTTAAAGGAAGCCATCATCGGCTCAATGCAGAGAAAGCCCGAGCGACACTACTTCGACCCTAAAGACATCACTATTACTCGTCATATGAGTGCTACTGGCGGTTAAGGGTGATACCGCTAGTAAATCAAAAATTCAAATATATTCTGTTGTACTCGGCTAAGGCCGGTTGTACCTCACTGCGTGAGCTGTATTTATCAGTGCATCAAGATGAAATGAACGAATCCCAGCTCGCTACTCTTGATTGGTATCACAATTTAAATGAGGTGCAGCCATTTGACCCCTTGGCTGACTATTCTGACTATTACGTTTATTGCATCACACGTAACCCCTATAGCCGAGTGGTCAGTGCCTTTCTAGACCAATACGCGTATACCCGTAATCTCGGGGTTCAAGCGATGATAGATAGCGAACCACCACGCGTTATTCCTCAGAGTTTTATTCAATTCTTAGAGTATTTAGCTAGCGTGCCTGATGCCAAAAGAGATACTCATTTTCAGACTCAAAGCTACTTTCCTTATGCTGATATGGTCGTTACGCCGAAGATGAGTATCCGTTATCGATTGCTGGGGCAGAAGCCAGAGCATGCGTTTGCTATTAATTTGGTCGGTGATATAGCAAAGCTTAAGCCAGTGACACGAAAGGCATTTAAGAAAATTTTTAGAGGCGATAGAGCTAAGCATAAACACGCCATGCAGCAGCTGAACAACATCAAGCGTAAAAACTCGTCATTTTATGGCGAGAAAGATTTCCCATCGGCGGCCAGCCTAACGCTAGATCAATTAGACAAACTGGTTTTCGCACCTAAACCTCAGGATTTCTATTGTGACCCGCGCGCGATCGAATTAGTTGATCAAATTTACCAACAAGATTTCTTTTTGTTCGGTTACGAGCAAGGACAAGTGCCCCATAAAGCGGCATCAACGGAAATTCAGCTGATTCCCGATGATTTCGATTGGCAAATGTATCTTCGCCTAAATCCCGACTTGCCGCTCGCGGGTATTACTAATCAACGCTCGGTAATTCGGCACTATTTAGAGTTCGGTCGATTCGAAGCAACTCCTCGTGCTTACAAAGTTGAGGCACCCGATGGCTTTGATTGGCAGCGCTATTTGGACTTGAATACCGATCTTAAAGCTGACGGTATTTCGACTGAAGTGGCTGCGATTCAGCACTATATTAGTTATGGTATTCGTCAAGATCGTCCAATTTCTTGACCTCATGATGATTTATACTGTCATCAACTCAACTATAACGAGCTAACTATTTTGAGCAATCATAAAGAAAAAATTCGCTATGTTGGTATCGACAGCCTTCGCGGCTGGCTAATCGTATTGGTGATGCTTGGGCATTTAGTGCTTGGTTCAGTTCATGAAAACATCATTCGCTATAGTATCTATGCCTTTCACATGCCGCTGTTTATTGGCTTAACCGGCTATTTGATTAACGTCGATTCACTTCGAGCCAGTTCTTTCTTCGCGACTTTGGCGCGCTATTGGTGGCGGGTGCTATTGCCGTTTGCCTTCGCCTATCTCTTTTTCACCGGAATCTTAGCGATTCATGCGTTTGAAGAAGGGCGCATTAGCGCCAAGTTATTGTTGTCGTTCGTTGTTACCCCTTATTATCATTTGTGGTTTATACCGACACTGGTGCTCTGGGTTTTGGCATTCGCTGCATTGCTAAAATTACGTATTTCTAGCGTCTACGCACTGGTGTTTTTCTTAGCACTCTCGCTGATCTGGGCCAGTTTTGATAGCACTGAGCAATGGGCAGTTCTTGCGCCGGTGTTAAGCAAGAAAGTCATCTATTTCTTCAGCTTCTTTCTATTTGGTGCTTGGCTGAGAACCGCGGGCAGTAGAAAATTAAGAACACTATTCAGTCAGTTTAAAATACTGCCTATGGTCGCTATAACGGCTTGTGCGGGCCTTTACTTAATTAACATTGGTGCGGATAAGTCACTACTCAAAGCCTGTGTATGGCTGATTTTGAACCTAGCCTTGATTACCTTGTTAATTGACTCGGCAATCTCGAAACCCTCTGCAAAGAATTCTATCATCTCCAGAATTGGGCGTAATTCATTACCAATTTATCTATGGCATGCGGTACCCATGTTTATCTTAAAAGGCTTCGATATTCATCAAACCTACCCGCTGGTCTATTATTTTGTCGCAAGCATCAGTATGGTGCTGATTGTTCTTGCCGTTCTGCGGCTAGAAAGAGGTAAAGCGGGTCGAAATAAACTGATTGATCGCTGCCTATTTGGGGCGGTCTGACTTTTTGTCTAGACGTCGACCTTGCGGAAAACTTTAATACGATGAGACCTCAGCATAACTCAGGGACGAAATGAAAATAGCTTGGAATGCTTCCAATTGAGGCGAAGAACGCGGCTAATAGCGAGCTATTGGCAAGTTTTTCAACGAAAAGTGGAGGCATTATAGACATTTTTATTGGTTCGTCGAGTTATGCTGAAGCCTCATTATATTTACACCTCAACTATGCAG
>JAESTB010000207.1 GCA_016763815.1 Arenicella sp. | reverse complement strand
TGCTTAAATTCTTATTACGAATATACTGGACTATTGTCTGTTATTTTTGCAAGCATTGATAGTTGCATTTAGTATTACAATTGTCAAGCAGTGGTTTAGGGAGTGAAACCATGAATGAAGTGGATGATATTCGTCACCCATTTCCCCGCAACGGGTGTGATTAAAGGTGTCAAAACCCTTATCAAACAGGCCTTGAACGACCGCTATGATTATGATTCTGCCTTTTTAAAAAGTATGCCCCGTTGCCTGGCTTCGTCTAACCTAGATTTTTACAGCGGCAGATTGAGTTCTAACTTTTACCTACAAACTTAATAAGTTAATGTACTCCGGTGTAGAATTACTGCTCCGGCGTTTGACGCTTTAATTAAGTGTCCAAACTCGAGAGCATATTTCCCCTGATCAAGCCATGGTTTTAGTGCATAGATAGCGGCGCGGTTGGACTGATTTTTTCAACTTGACCAACAATCATTTCGTTCAGTTGTTCATTAGGCTCAGGGCTGTTTAAGCCCATCGACTGCTCACGCGAAGACTCGCTTTCGTCAATGGTTAGAACCAATATTTAGTCAGCTTTAGGTGATAGCATCTGCAAATACCAATCCAGAAAGCATTGCTGAAACGTCTCCATCTCAGATAATCTGCCGGATTTATAAAATCGTGAGTTCACGCCTTTTTGATTGTTCGCAATGATGGTTTTGTCGGCTTGGGTGGTCACATCCCATAACCAGGTAAGTTGATCTAAATCATAGTCTCGGCCGTTGTGGGCATTTTCAACTACAAACCAAAATACATCGCAGACGCATTGATCTTTTGACAGAGGTAGAAAACGATAGCCCAGTACATGGTCATCGTAGATCAGAAAGAAGCTTACTGGGCCAATCATTAGTTCTGATGCGCCGCCGTCGTAACTCTCTAGGTCACCTATAAATGGCGCTACGGCCGCGCCGCTTTTACTGCCGCTTACCTTATTAGGCAACAATGGATTGCGATCATACTGATAGCCTTCTTGGCCATGCTCGGCCAGACCAAAATAGCGACTAAACTGCTGAAACTTAATGTTATTAGGGTACTTTGCCCAATATTCGGATTTTAGTTTTTGGTACACCTCGGGAGATTTTGCCATGGCATGAATTTTGGCAAATTCATGGTGTGATGGTGCGCAGTGATAACACTCCTGGTAGTTCTCTAGTGCAAGCTTCCAATTGGCCTGGATGACATAGCGCTTTTGATGGGCGAGGCTGAGTCTGTCAATACCAAGATGTGACAACAGGCCACCGAGGTCATTTCTCATTGCCTTCAGGCTGGGCGGGCTTGCTGACAGACTAATAAATATCAGCCCGCCGACCAGTTCAAGTTTAACTGAGTGCAGGCCATTCTCGGCATAATCGAAATCATCGGGCATGTTACGAGCCGTCGCTAACTCTCCATTCAATCGATAACTCCACGCGTGATATGGGCAGGTAAAGCGCTTAGTGGTGCCACTATCTTCAATACACAGCCGTGAGCCTCGATGGCGACAGATGTTTAGATGAGCCTTAATTTCATTGTTCTCGCTGCGCACTACGATAATTGATTCGCTATCGAAGTTGAGATTTAGGTAATTCCCTATATCGGGGATTTGAGACGTGTGAGCGGCAAAGATCCAGTGTTTGAGAAAAAACTGATCAAGCTCGGCTTGGTAAATGTCTTCATCTTTATAGAAGATTCGGTCCAGCGAATGCCCGCGTTGTTGTGCAGCAACCGCTGTTGATATTTTTCGGCTAGAAGTGACACTCATGTTTAGGCTATCGTAGTTGGTCTATCAAGTTGACAGTATCGAATGTCTATTCGATACTCGTCAATAATCAATTTAACTAATTTAGAATAGTCGTATGTGGGATGCAGTTATCATTGGCGGTGGACACAACGGCTTGGTTTGCGCTAACTACTTGGCCATGGCCGGTAAAACGGTAAAAGTGCTCGAACGTAGAGGTGTTGTCGGAGGCGCGGCCGTCACCGAAGAATTTCACCCGGGCTTTCGTAATTCAGTCGCCGCATATACGGTAAGCCTGCTCAATCCTAAAGTGATCGAAGACCTTGAGCTGCATGCCCATGGATTGGAAATCGTACATCGTAAGGTAAACAATTTTTGGCCAATAGAGGGCGATGACTTCCTCGCTTTTGTTGTTGGTTCCGAAAAACTCAAAGCGGAGATAGCGCGCTTTTCGAGCCAAGATGCTGACGCCCTAGATCGATACTTTAGAGATACCGGCATGGCCGCTGACCTTATACGTGATTTCTTATTAGAAACACCACCGAATGTCGGCGGTGGTATCAAGGATATTTTTAAGGCCGCAAAGTTCGGTATCCGCTTGCGCAAACTGTCGATTGAAGACCAGCGCATCGTGCTCGATATTTTTACTAAGAGCGTGTCAGACTTTCTCGACTTTTATTTTGAAAATGAGTTTGTAAAAGGTGCGTTTGCCTTTGACGGCATCGTTGGAAATTATGCTGATACTCAAACCCCAGGTTCAGCCTATGTGCTTATGCACCACGCATTCGGAGAGGTTAATGGCGAGAGGGGTGTTTGGGGTCACGCGATTGGCGGAATGGGATCAATTACCCAAGCGATGGCAAAATCAGCGCGTGCCAAGGGCGTTGATATTCAGACCGATGCGGCAGTGGCCAAGGTGCTGGTGCGAGACGGTCAAGCGTATGGTGTGGAGCTATCCAGCGGAGAACGTATCGAAGCCAATGTTGTCGCGTCTAACTTGAACCCCAGTTTACTGTACAATGAGTTACTCGATTCGACCGAGTTACCGGAAGATTTCGCGCGTAGAATTAAGCACTACAAAAACGGCTCAGGCACATTCCGCATGAACCTTGCGCTTGATAAACTACCCAAGTTTAGCTGCATAGAAAAGCAGGATCGCGCGACTGAAGATCATCTTACTGGCGGGATCATCATTGGCGCTACCTGCGATTACATCGATCAAGCCTACCGGGATTCTAGGCAATTTGGTTGGTCAAAAGCGCCGATTGTGGAAATGCTAATTCCGTCAACGCTGGACGCGACTCTTGCGCCGCAAGGTCAGCATGTGGCAAGTTTGTTCTGCCAGCAATTCGATCCCGACCTTGATTGGGATACTCATCGTGAGACGGTTGCCGACCTGATTATTGAGCAGGTGGAAAAAGTGGCTCCTGGGTTTTCTGATTCTGTGGTCGGGCGGCAGCTCATGAGTCCATTAGATTTGGAACGAACTTTCGGACTAACCCGAGGTGACATCATGCACGGCAATATGAGCCTTGATCAAATGTTCTCTAGCCGCCCAATGTTAGGCTTTGGCAACTACCGTTCACCGATTAAAGGCTTGTATATGTGCGGTGCTGGAACACATCCAGGCGGCGGCGTTACCGGGGCTCCGGGGCATAATGCTGCGCGCGAAATTATTAAGGATATGTAGCTCGAACCGATCCACTTTGAACCGAACTATCTTAAACCGAGCTATCAAAAAAATCTAATCGGATATCACGCTTATTAATACTGATCCTATCAAGCCCTTAGGCAATATAGACGCTCTGTTAGTAGCGTCTATATTGCTGGGTTTGATGGGTGGTGTAATCGCGCTGTTTGGCAGCGATGCGCTGGCCGGCGCGACCCAAGTTGCGATGATGATCATCGGTTTTGCTGCGGCACTGATAGGCCTTAAAAATGGCCTCACTTGGGCGCAAATAGAGCAAAGTATTATTGCTTCATCGGCAAAAACCACCGGGCCTATTTTAATATTTCTATCAATTGGAGCCTTGATCGGTAGCTTTATGCTGTCGGGTGCCGTCCCAAGTTTGCTCTACTACGGCCTGAAGATACTTTCTCCGACTTACTTCTACGCCCTAACGTGTTTGATTTGCGCCTTGGTAGCAATCTGCATTGGCAGTTCTTGGACTACCGCGGCAACCATTGGCGTCGCCTTGATCGGTGTTTCGTACGGCTTCTCGTTGTCAGCTGAGGTTACTGCCGGAGCGATTGTTTCAGGCGCTTACTTCGGTGACAAGATGTCGCCATTATCAGAGACCACCAACCTTGCGCCATCAATTGCTGGCAGTGATCTGTTTGCACACATTCGTTATATGGCCTGGGTGTCGCTACCGAGCTTTGCTATTACACTAACTTTGTTCTTTATTATTGGTCTCAACGGTGCGGCACAATCGGGCAGCCAAGAGAGCATTGCTGATTTTATACGAACGCTCGACGAGAATTTCTTTATATCTCCAATAAATTTAGTACCGGTGGCGTTGTTGCTTGGGCTTGCGATTAAGCAAACGCCGGCATTCATAGCCATTACGGGAGTCTCTTTGCTGGCCTGTGTGTTCGCAGTCTTGTTTCAAACTGAGGCGTTGTTCAGCTTCGCTAAGAGTAATGATCTATTGGACATCGTAAAGGCATTGTGGATAGTGTTGTACGACGGTTTTGCTATAAACACCAATAATGAAAGTGTAAATACCTTGCTGTCTAGAGGCGGTATGGCTTCGATGGTAAACATGGTTTGGTTGGTGATCGCCTCGATGATGATGACCGGGGTGTTAGAACGAATCGGCTTCATCGCGGTGTTGATGCGACTGATGTTGACGCTGGTTCGCTCTACCGGTTCACTGATCGCCTCGACCATGGCAACCTGTCTAGGTGTCAATGTGCTGACCGGTGATCAATACATGTCGATAGTCTTGCCGGGTCAAATGTGGAAAGCTGAATTTGAACGTCGCGGGTTGGCTAACGTCAATCTGTCTCGTACCTTAGAAGACGCAGGAACCCTTACATCACCGCTGGTTCCTTGGAATGCCTGCGGCGTTTATATGGCGGGAACATTGGCGGTCACGACGTTTGCCTATTTGCCCTATTGCTTTTTCAATCTAATAAACCCGGTTATTGCATTGCTATTTGCCTTTATGAATATAAAAATAGCGCGCTTACAAAAAGCCACTGCTTAGCGTTTATTTAGGCGTTCGGCTTAATGCTCGCTTGGGTCTTCAGGCGATACGAATTCTTTTACTCCACGTAAAAGTTGACGACAGGTGACTTGGCCAACCAACCGTCCGCGCTGATCGATCACTGGGCGACGGCGGTGCTTGTGTTTGAGCATGTCATTGGCAATGTCGACGATGTTATCGTGTAAAGCCACGCTGATAACCTCTTTAGTCATAAACTCACTTGCGACCCCGACCGCTGGCGCGTCGTTATAAACAGCCCCTAGGATAGCGCGCAGGCAATCCATTTCTGACAACACGCCGATTAATATGTTGTTGTCATCTACCACACAAAGCCCTGAAACTTTGTATATTAAAATCTGATGTATGGCTTCAAATACGTCAGTGTCGGCTTTAATTTTGACTGGGTTGCTTAACATGTAGTCTTGCATATCGACTGATCTTAACATCCTGACTCCTGTAATTAAGTTAGTAAAGGTTACCTATTTGTTCGATTAAAGGTTGCGGTAATACACCTAGGGCCAACATCATAAAGATGAGTAGACATATGACCAATTTTGCCACCAAGGACATACTCCATTGAGCTGAAGAGTCTGCTCTCGTTTGAGTGATTTGTTCTGTCATTGCAAAGACTACGCGTAAATAATAGTAGATACCAATTCCGCTGCCGATCACTAGCGCTGCTACTAATAGCCAAAGTGCGCCCTCTATACCCACGGTAAGGATATAAAACTTGCCAACAAAACCGATCGTTAGTGGTATGCCTGCGAGAGACAATAAAGCGATGGTAAGCACTAATGCGAGTAAGGGGTTACTCCAAAAAAGGCCACGTACTGAATCAATGCCATCAGAGTCAGTTTGCTCGTAAGCCTGTTTTTTCTGAGACGAAAGAACCGTCAATACCGCAAATGCGGCTAGCGAGGTTAGCATATACGCCGTCAGGTAGAAGCTCGCGGCTTCAACCGCAAGTTGGCCTTTTTGCAGCGAACCGTAGACCACGATGGTGATTATCAAGTAACCAATATGAGCAATTGAAGAATAGGCCAATAGCCGCTTTAAACTATTCTGTTTTAAAGCCAACAAATTGCCGATAACCATTGAGGCGGCAGCCACAATTGACAGAGCCAGTAACAAACTTGGAAATTGATATAATTGCGCATCGATAAATAAGCGCATCAGTGCGGCAAATATTGCACCTTTTGAAACCGTTGAAAGAAAGCCAGTAACCGGTGCCGGGGCGCCTTGGTAGACACCTGGAGTCCACATGTGAAAGGGTACT
>JAESTB010000206.1 GCA_016763815.1 Arenicella sp. | reverse complement strand
CTCAGCACCAGGTCGCGCCGCTTAATTGAACGTTTTGGGTGCCTGATAGGATTATAAAAACTTGGCCCATTGTTAACCGCAATCAGCACCGCCAACTGGTTCAGGTCGAGCTCCTGAAGAGGCCGACCATAGAAATACTGGCTGGCTAAGCCAAAACCTTGGATCGCACGGTTACCGGCTTGCCCCATATACACTTCATTAAAGTAAGCTTGAAGAATTTCGTCCTTGGTATAGTGAAACTCTAACAACATCGCCATTATCATCTCAGTAAACTTACGACTTAGAGTCACCTCAGAGGTCAAATAGTAATTCTTAACCAACTGTTGAGTAAGGGTGCTGCCGCCTTGCACAACTCGCCCTGCTCGCATATTACTAATCATAGCTCGAGCGATACCCATAGGGTTAACGCCAAAATGAGAATAAAATTGTCGATCTTCATTCGCCAGTAAACCGTCGATTAACGACCGCGGTATATCCTCGAGCTTGACTAAGGTTCGATCTTCGTGACTTAAAGGCGACACGCTCCCGAACAGCCTCGGCTCTAAGCGAACAATTTCTGTTTCACTAAGCTCACCACTATTAGATTCAACGCTAATAGCTTGAATTCGATCATCACCTAGCTGCAAGCGAATTTTTTGTTGTGGTCGCAAACCATCCCAGAAGCGAAACTCACGCTGATAGATGGCCAATTCATTTTGGCCAAACCTAAAGCTGCCAACTCGGTCTAAAGACGGCCTGTCGACGTACCCCAACTCGTCCAATTCTGCCTGCACTAGCGCACGATCAAACTTCTGCCCTAGATAAAGCTCAAGCGGGCGGGCGTAGACATGTGCCGGCAAGGCCCACTTCTGGCCCTCAAATTGTTTACGGATTGTGACATCTAAATAGACTGTGTACGCCAGCGTCGGCACCAGTACGATGAGGCCTAAACGAACGAACCAAAAGCGAGCAAGCTTTAAAAAAGTGCGTTTTTTAGATTGTTTAGTGGTAGAACCCCGGCGCCTAAGCGGTGATTTTTTACTACTGCGGCTAACCTTCGTAGTGCGTTTTTTAGACCCAGATTTTTTACTGATTCGCCTAGTATTAACGCCAACCGTCTTGCTAGTCGCTTTTTTAGTAGACTTCTTGCGAGTGCTTTTTCTGTTGGTAATTTTCTTGGTCGCCATTAAATTTAATTGGGAGGCGCTCTCAAAACCGCCTATTCGCCTTTTTTTCTATCGGGAATTATGAAATTAGCGGTTTGGCTTTGCGCCTACATGCTGACTAATATGGCCGTAGTAAAACACACTTCAGCACGGCATCATAATTAGCTAACTTGGTTTTAACTGTCGGCTTTTCGATTCCACAAGAAATTGTAAAAATACGTATATATAACAGCATGATATAGAGTCTTTATAGTAAATCACTTTAATTTTCTTTGACAACAGAGTAGGTGCTCCGCTATTATCAAGTCTCAAAGTGGTCCTAAATACAGAGCTAAAGAGCTATGCAACTTCGTTTTGAGGGCTTAGAAAGCACCCGAAACGGTAACCGACATTCACTCGACTTGACTAAATAATCGTGACAGATCAAATACTTAATATCGAAATCGAGCAGTACTCGAAGTGGCGCCAAAATGTGAGCGTCGCAGTACAAGACTTGAGCACGTTTTTGAAGTCTAACAATGTCACTGATCTGCGCACCCATCATCAATTTGAAACGGTGCTTGGCGCACTTGCTGATGATAATCTTTCGGTCGCCTTTGTCGCCGAGTTCTCACGTGGCAAGTCAGAGATGATCAACACCATCTTTTTCGGAAATTATAAAAAGCGTATCTTACCCTCAGGCACGGGCCGCACTACGATGTGCCCGACGGAGTTAATGTATGATGCCAATCAGCCAATCGGCATTCGTTTGCTGCCAATCGAATCTCGTCAAGACGAGCGTCCTCTTTTTGAATTAAAGAAAGATGATGATCTCTGGCATCATATTGAGTTTGATGCTGATGACGTCGACAGCATTAGTGGTGCAATGCACGGCATGACCGAAAACAAGCTGGTTAGCAAATCATATGCAACACGCCTAAAATTTGATCTTATTGATAACGACAATTCAGCAATTGGCTTGCCGGTTAACGAATACGACGAAGTTGAGATTCCAAGCTGGCGTCATGCGATTATTAACCTTCCCCACCCGTTATTAAAACAGGGGTTAGTTATTCTCGATACACCAGGCTTAAACGCAATCGGTGCCGAGCCAGAGTTGACCATCAATCAACTGTCAACAGCGCATACCGTAGTCTTTATTTTATCTCACGACACAGGCGTCACGGCCACCGATCTCGATTTGTGGGAAAAGCATTTAGGTGGCGAGCGAAGCTCGAGTGCCGACAAAAACCAGCGAAAGCTAGTTGCACTTAATAAGATTGATGCCCTCTGGGACGGAATTCGCAGCGAGCAGGAGATCGAAAACGAGATCACGCAACAAGTAATGCTGACCGCGAAAACTCTCAATTTAGATCCTGGAAATATTTATCCGGTATCAGCTCAAAAAGGTCTACTGGCAAAGCTCTCAAATGATCAAGAGCTACTCACACGTAGCAATATAGAAGCCTTAGAGCATGCTATTGCCGACAAGTTAATTCCAGAAAAACGTAAAATAGTAGTCGAGAAGGTACGAGGCTCCCTAGAAGAAATTCTTGATTCGGCAGGCTCAGTTCTTGATAACCGCTTAAAAGATGCTGATGATCACATTGCTGAGCTTAAGCAGCTGAGCAGTAAAAATACAGATGTGATATCGCATATAATGCTGAAGGTACAGTCTGAAAAATCGTCGCTTGAAAAAGATATGCAGCGCTATCAGGCATTACGCGCGGTTTATGCGAAAGAAACAAAGAAGTTAATAAAGATTTTAAGCCCTGAGCGTTTGGAAAAATTAGTGGCTATCACTAAACATAATATGTCTCGATGCGCGACGTCTATCACCCTACAGAAGACAATTTCAAAATACTTTGAACGTGTGAATCACTACATTGATTCAGCGATTACACAAGCGAATGAAATCGCCATGTTATCCGAAGGCATCACTCGAGATTTTGAGCACGACCATGGGATTGCTAATTTTCGGGTGCGCCGATTGCGATTGGAAAAATTCAAACAAGAGATTGGCCGCTTAGAAGCCAAACACAGTAGCCTAAAACAAACCCGTACCTTGTTTTTTCGCGAACAAATGTCAATTACAGATCGGTTCTATGACTCCGTGTGTACGGTATCACGCAAGATTTTTTCAAGAGCGCTACGAGACGCCACTAATTGGAATAATAATTTAATGGTGCCCATGGAGACCTACGTTCGAGAACATCATACGCAGCTTCGTCGTCGACTAGAAAGCGTCAAGCGAATCCACAAAGCATCGGATACGGTTGAACAACGATTAGAGGAACTCTCTACAATGCAAGCACAGCTTTTAAACCAGCATGATGAGTTTACAACGCGGCAGAACGCACTGGTAAATTTGTTGATAGAAGCGGAAATAGCGAATACACCTCCAGAACTCGAAGACAGCAGCGCTAATGTTCTATATTGGGAACACAAAGTTAATTTCTAACTCATCGAAAATAATGGCTTTAAAGAGAGTAGCGTCTGACAAGAGTTTTTGCCGCCAAAAACAAATATTGCACCTGGTCAATTTCAATTTCCTTGATAGCGCGTTAATACTAATTCGTCAGCCAGCAGTGTTATTATTTCCAAGCCATCCTCCAGCGATTTAAACCAAGATGCCAAACTCCATGCTTAAGAGACTTATTGCAAATAAATTCGCAGTACTCCAGAAGACGTTGAGATTACTGATGTGTGTAGCGT
>JAESTB010000205.1 GCA_016763815.1 Arenicella sp. | reverse complement strand
GCCAGAAATAATTGCGCGAGCCTCATCTCGAACAACCTCATAAGCAAAGCGTGGCGGTCTAATTCCCTCTGATGCATTTAGCTTGGCTCGATCGACCAGTTGATTCATAGCTCGACCTAGCTCACTGATACGTGAAATATACGCCTGCATATCTTCCAAGGAATCCACTTTGTGAAAACTCATTAAGAAGGTGGGTAAATAGGCATGTACGCCACTCATTTGGGTAAATACGTAGCGGCTACGTCGGAATTCTGCGCCTTTTGCCGCTTGCTCGTACTGGTACTCCCACAGGTCATACGAGAGCTTGGCCTCATCAGACAATTGCTCATAGTCGAAACTGTCTTTCATTTCGAGCACTGAGTTTCGCTTCCATTCGAGCTGTTCAATCTCAGCCGCTTCGCTCATGTCATCTATCTCGCCGTAACGATCTTTGCGACCCAATGAGGTAAGCGACATTGGGCTCATCATCAGCTCTGTTTCAAATTGTTGCTCAAACCATTGATTCAGTTTTTCAGTTTGAGATTTTACGGCAACTGCTGGCAGTGATGATGCAGCTACTTCCTCTGATTTCGTTTGGCTAGCCGGGCTTTGAGTAGACTCTTGATTGCCGCAGCCAACGAGAGACAGGCCAATGACAATAGTTAGTAGGGTATGACGCATGATTGATTGTCCTCTTGTTTAACTTTTATTTAACTCTTGTTTAACTATGATTTATTTCGTTAAGGCCTGAGCATAACCTCAGCACGAGACGAAAATGTCTAATATTTTCAAGATTAATGCAGAATTATCGGAGATTACTTTCGAAGACTGCTAACATTTTTATGCTGCACGGTGATCTTGCTAGGGCCTCACTCAGCTTTGTTCAACTGCAATTGATAAAGTGCGGCATATTGCTTGGCCAATTTTTCTCGTTTAGGAATCGATAACAGACTTTCACTCAACAATTTAAGCGCGCGTATTATGTGCTTATTGTCATTGCTCTCTTGGTAAAACAAATGAAGCATATTCACCACCTGTGAGTACTGCCCCGTTTCAAACAGGCTATCGGCTATAGACAGCCGCTGCTGATGATCTTTAATGACAAATTTTGGTTGGTGTTTTTTTAACTGGAGATAAGCATCAGCCAATTTATCTGTCTCACCAGCCGCTTCTAATTTACTCGCATAGTCATTAAAAACCTGTTCCGCGTTGCGACTTGGTGTTGCCACACAGGTTAGGGTAAATGCACGCGACCAATCCCATAGCGTCGAATCTGGTTCGAGCAGTTGTTTGCCGGCGACTTCTTGGGCCTTGTCGTAATCTCCCGCTTTAATTAGCGCCTCTATGTGAGCCTTGCGCCTATCCGAATCCGAACGAACACTAGTCTCAGCACCACCAGCTATGGTTTTGAAACCAAGGGCTTCTTGGTTTTGGTAAACTAGGTAACCCATAATATGGTACACCACCACACTGTAGTAATTACTGATCAGCGACTCGAAGAGTATGCCGAAAAAAGAGTTTGCCTGACCACCGAAAAGAGACATTAAGGCAAATACCGATGAGATCATAATAATGATGAACAACAGCATCACAAAGTAAGAAATACCGGCCGCTTTCATCACCGAGGCTAGAGCCAATATGTTCAAGGCGGGAAGCAGCTTTTCATCGGTCGCGATAAGAATAATCGCAGCCGGTAATGCCAAAATGCAAAACGTCAGCGCCAATATTCCGAAGCCAAGACCTAGACCGAACGACATAAAGGCACCGACGCCAAACACTAAAATAACTATTAGCGCATAAAAAACCGGCGCTATTGAGCCCTCGAAGCAAGCTTCGAACCCTGGCGCCTTTAGGTTACCCTTTGCCGTTTCACGTAAACAGGCAAAGGAATAAAGCATCATTGCAACCGATGGAATAATCAGTAAAAGGCCACTGTTTCCGATAAACGCGGTAATAAGAGACACGATCAATAGAGCTGACACTGCGTCTAAATTGAAGGGGTAACGATAGATATCCGGCAGACGGCTCCAAAATGGCGCAATACGCTGCGAGCCCTGTAGAGGCATCATTGGCCCAGCACAGACAAAGCACTTATGATCGACTTTATCAGCACGAGTACGAGTCACAGCGAGAGCGGCTGATTCACCAGAGCACAATTCACAATAATCGGCATCACATAACTCGCAATGATTCATAGCCGAGTCTAATGGATGAAATTTACACTTCGCTAAGTGTCCACTATTCATAGCCTTAAGCCCATCATCGCCGTAAGCCCATCATAGAACGGTGCCTTTCATAGCTCTGAGCCTAAAAGTTTGGCATTAGTATTTGCAAACTGACCGGCCAATGTGCGGTATAGCGACATTTTTTCAGTATCCTGAATTGTCTGGCAATAGGTCGCCAAACGCTGAGCCAACATGGCTATCTCTAAATCATGATCGCTTTCGAGCTTGAGTTCGTTAAACAACGCTTCAGCGGCAGGTAGCACATCGCAGTCGAGTAAATTCTGCAGTAGCATACTCTTTTTAACAAAGCTAATTTTCTGGCGCTGCTCAGAATTAAAGTTTTGCCAGGTAGTCAGCTGCGCAAAAATGAGTGACTTATTGTTGCCGGCTTTGTCCATTCGATGGAGTAAATACTCTTGCTGCTTTTTAGGATGCAGCGCTCGCACCAAATTAAACTCTATCTCGACCAGTAAGGTGCGATTTGGGTACTTAGACTTAAGCGGTTTCAACATGTCCCAAGCGCGCTTAAATTCACATTGGGCGATTAAACCATATAACTTTGTTAGCGATTCAGCAAACGGATCGGGCGCGGCTTCTGGCCCTTCAATATAACGTTCATCAATGCCTTTCTTGTTCAAAATTTGAGTTAAAAACACCAATGCAGCGCCGACTAAAAAGCCTCCAATATGTGCGGTGTAAGCAACGTTTGAACCATCATTGCTGTAATATTTATATACCTCAAAGCCGATATAAAACGGCAACATAATGATTGCCGCTGCCCGCACGTATCCAGTAAAAATAAAAAACCAGTAAAAGAACTGTATTTTACGCGTACCAAATAGCACCACATACATTGCCATAACGCCCGATATTGAACCAGACGCACCAACCAGTGAACCACCTGAGGACTCAAATAAAGCGTACAGTAAGCCGCTACCGACACCGGCCAATAAATAGAAACCGACGAAGCGCAAACTCCCCAGCGCCGCTTCAACAGCAAAGCCGGTCAGAACCAGAAACACCATATTGCCGAGTATGTGCATAAACCCGCCATGTAAAAATTGGTAGGTAAGCAACTGCAAGGGCTTAATCTCGGAGACGTTTAGTCCGTAAGCGGTAGCACTCACTTTTGACGAGAACTGCTCGACACGGTCTCTCGCTCTTCGCCATCTAGGGTGATTTTTTTTGCTGATATAGTGTCGATGGTTCTTTTCAATAAACCGATCAAAACCCGGATCTGACACAATCATCCAAGGCATTACTGGATCGGTCTTATCCAGCTTACGTTTTGGATTTGTACGTCGTGCGTAAGCTCTATAGGCCGCCCATTCTTGGTCAAGCAGGTCACGGCTCTGGTAACTCTGAACGGCACTACTAAGGTAAGATGAGTCGCCGCTTTGATAGAACGCGAATACTAAAACGTTTACCAATACCAACAATATCAGCACAATTGGCGGTCGCTTCCAATCGACCCTTTTTTCAACCGGCACAATAATCATTACCTGCGCCCTCTTTCTTGCCTTCTTGTTTTAGTCAATCTGACGTGAGAACCCCTGAAAAGTCTTGAGACCGTACGTTTTCCAATATTTTGTCGACATATTAACGGATCGGCTTGCGCCTTACTAGCAATAGCTATCTAGGCGAGAGTCAAACGCCACTCGATACCTTAAACGACGTCATGGCGACTCTCAAGTAGTTAGGGGTAAGGTGTGCCGCTTGCCTCTTAGGTCTACGCTATTTGCGCTAATACTAAGCTGATAGCTCTTGGCCCGCGCTACTAGCAGGGGGATGACGAAAGCGCTGCTCAGCAAGCTGTTCTGCGACCACGCTGGTGCAAATCTTCTTGTCGTTGCTTAACTCAAAAATTTCGATTAGGGTGGCACCGATATTTTCGATTTGAGCATTACAATCAACAATCGAGCTATTCTGATACTGACGGCAAATCTCAATCATACCACCCGCGTTAATAACAAAATCGGGGGCATAGAGAATGCCGCGTTTACGCAACATCTCTCCATGCTGCGGTACAGAAAGCTGATTATTCGCACCGCCAGCAACAATTGGCACGCACAGTTTTGCGATACTGACATCGTTGATAACCGCGCCCATAGCACACGGAGAAAACACATCTGCATCGAGGCCAACGATGTCATCGACAGAAACAACGCGTGCGCCTAAATCTTGCGCTGCAAGCTCATTGTTAGCATTAATATCGGCAACAAACACCTCTGCACCTGCGGCTATCAACTCTTTGCTTAAATGACGCCCGACGGCTCCCGCGCCCTGAATGGCGATGCGTGCGCCATTCAGGCTTGTGCGTCCAAACTTGTGTTTAACCGCAGCTCGAATTCCACAAAAGATGCCATGGGCGGTTAGCGGCGATGGGTCTCCGCCAAACTCTTGCTGCTCGTTAATGCCTAAAACAAACTCGGTTTCTAACGACATCAACTTTAAATCGGCTACGCTGGTACCCGAGTCTTCCGCGCTGATGTACCCGCCATTAAGGGAGTCAATAAACTGCCCCATTCGTCTTAGCATTGCCGGCGTCTTCTGGGTCGCCGGATCGCCGATAATCACCGCCTTGCCGCCGCCCATTGGC
>JAESTB010000204.1 GCA_016763815.1 Arenicella sp. | reverse complement strand
TTGGCATTGTCATTCTTGCTACGATTCTAACAAACATAGGTGTGCCAGCGAGCGGCATAGCATTGATTCTTGGTGTTGATCGAATCCTTGATATGTCGCGCACTGCAATTAACGTAACGGGGGATTTAACAGCCTGTGTGGTGATGGATAGATGGCTTCCACCCAAATCTGATGATCTGAAGGCGGTGTAAATTGAATAGGGATGATCTACCCGAAGACTATGTGCCAGCATTAAGGTTTTCATGGCTTACGGCTATCTATGATCCTGTTGTCAGGTGGACAACTAGAGAATCAACAGTCAAGAACACATTGGTGGAGCAAGCAAGGTTAAGGGATGGGATGTCAGTTCTCGACCTTGCGTCTGGTACTGGTACCCTAGCCATAATCATAAAAAAGAAGTTTCCAAGTGTTAATGTGGTGGGCGTGGATGGTGATCCAAGAATACTTCAAATCGCCCAAACCAAATCAGAAAGCGCTAACCTTAAAATAAAGTTTGATCAAGGCTTGGCAACTCAATTGCCTTATACTGATTCGAGCTATGATAGAGTGTTTTCAACCCTGTTTTTTCATCATCTTGGTAACAATGATAAAACCCGTGCATTTGCCGAAGTGTTCCGCGTACTCAAACCTGACGGGCAGCTGCATGTAGCGGATTGGGGGAAGCCGACTAATTTCCTGATGCGTATACTGTTTTACCCCATTCAATGGCTGGATGGATTTGCCAACACACGGGAGAATATAGAAGGTCGATTGCCCGATTTAATTCAACATGCTGGCTTTAGTGATGTTCGAATTAATAAACAGTTTAGTACCGTTTTCGGTACGTTTACGCTTTACCATGCTTCAAAGGATTAGCGATTTTAATCAAACGAAAACAAGTTTTGTTACGAACAAATGTGCAATTTGGCAAAAGAAACAAAGCTACAGTTATTCTTATTGGTTTTGTCTATGTGATGGGCACTGATGTACTTCAATCGTTGTATGCACAATCTTAATTTGCATGGGAAGCAGTGCCCTGTAGTGATCGGGCGGCTTTGGCTTATCAGAAACGATGGCAAGCGCGGCTGAGTAAACACCGTGCCCTATACTCCAGACGTGGATATCCGAAACACGATCTGTTCCAGGTTTCTCGATAGCGTCTATTAGTTGATGAACAGTTTTATCATTCGCTTGTTGATCTAACAGAATTCGACCAGTTTCGCGCAGTAGGCCATATGACCAACGAGCAACAAGAACTGCGCCGACAATACCCATTGCAGGATCGAGCCAGCCAGCACCCCAATATTTTCCCGCCACCAGAGCGCCGATGGCTAAAAATGATGTTAACGCATCAGCCAGTACATGTAGATAGGCCGCTTTTAAATTATGGTCATGATGACCGTGACCGTGACCGTGACCGTGCTCTTGATCGCGAGGCGTTGCTGCCAGCAACCAGGCACTAACGCCATTTACTATCAGCCCGATCACCGCCACAACAATCGCCTGATCAAAGGTTATTGGGATGGGATTAATTAACCGGCCAGTGCTTTCTATCGTCATTACTAGAGCAAAACCGGCCAGCAGGATGGCACTGCCAAATCCAGCTAAACTGTTTATCTTGCCGGTCCCAAAGGTAAAGCGCCGATCACTGGATAACCGTCTGGCGGCAATATAAGCGAACAGTGAAATACACAATGCTGCTGCGTGTGAAGCCATATGCAGGCCATCCGCCAGCAAGGCCATTGATCCGTAGATAACCCCTGCTATGATCTCTATAACCATCATTACAGCAGTCAGGATAACGACAAACAGGGTGCGCTTTTCCCCCGCCTTTATCTGATCCTGTCCGAAGGTGTGGTCGTGTTGCCAATAAGATAAATCGTTTGTATGCATTTGTTATTTCTGCGGTATTAGAGCATTAAGATTATTATCTTCAAATAATGCATCGATAATCGGGCATTGGTCTAATGAATAGTTCTGACCTTTGCATTTATCGGCCATCTCCAACAGCGCTTTGTGCAGGCGTTGTAGGTCATCGATTTTACTCTGTACTTCTTTGGATTGCGCGAGGGTCAGGCCCTTGACTTCGCCACAGGTGTGATTTGGCTCATCGACGAACCGTAACAAGTTACGGACCTGCGCAACGCTAAAGCCTAGTTCGCGGCTCCGGCGAATGAAAATCAGGCGTTTTAACTCTGATTGTTGGTACGACCGACGACCACCGGCAGTACGCTGTGGTATTGGCATCAAGCCGATTTTTTCGTAGTAGCGCACGGTTTCGACCTTACATTGACCCGCTCGCGCCAAATCGCCGACAGCTAATGATTTATTAGGAGGATATTCTTGCATCTAAACCACTTGAACCTGTAGTTACTTCAGGTTTTATACTACCACTATTAGTGGAAAGAGCAGTAGCTCGAAATGACAGAGGTTTATCGATGACTGTAACGCTCGATTCTGAGCTGAAATGCCCAGAGTGTGGTCACAAATCCGTTGAATCCATGCCTGAAAATGCATGCCTATATTTTTATCAGTGCCAGCAATGTTCGGCGATGTTAAAGCCTCTAGCTGGTGACTGTTGCGTGTTTTGCTCATACGGGAGTGTTGCCTGTCCGCCTATCCAGAAAGCGGATGAAACCGGTGAAAGAGAGGGGTGTTGTCGGTGAATCCAATAGCGAATGAAGGTTCTAAAAGGACGTTGGGGTGGTTTGCGTTATTTGCTTCCACCGGAACCTTACTATGTTGTGCGTTGCCTATTCTTTTAGTCAGTATCGGAATGGGTGCGGTTGTCGCTTCATTGACGACGCAGTTCCCGCTATTGATCACGCTGGCGGCCTATGAATCATGGATGTTTGGTAGTTCTGCACTAGTACTGGGGGTTACCGCATGGGTGCTTTGGAAAAGTCCAATGCGTTGCCCTGCCGATCCTGTCTTGGCTGATCGTTGCATACGTGCACAGGTCTGGAATCGACGAATTTTTTTCGTGGCATTGGTTGTATGGTCTGTAGGATTTACCGCAGCCTTTTTATTATTACCCATTAGGAATCTGCTGGGTGCCTAGGGAGGTTAAGATGAAAGTCTCTATATTACTTACTGTGCTGATAGGCATTATGCTCCCGGCAACAGTGTTTTCCGAGAGTTTAGAAATTGATATCAATGGTATGACGTGTGCTTTTTGTGTCGATAGCTTGCAACGCAAACTGAGTAAGTTGCCTGAAGTTGCTCAGGTCGACGTTAGTTTAAAAAACAAAAAGGTTCGGGTCGATACGGGTAAAGAGAAGGCCGATATCGAAGCAATTAAGCAGGCAATAGTTGATTCAGGCTTTACGCCGGTCAAAATCAATGTCAAATGAAGGGATGGTTGCGCTGAGGGTTGGATTGATTTTGCTGTGTTTTCAGTCGAGTGCCTTTGGCATGGGTTTGCGTTCATTCGTTGCCTTGCCAGTAGAAAAGGAAGGGTCTGTCTGGCGTGGCGTCGTTAGCCACGATAAGGATGCCAACACGAATCAGCTAACAGCTAATTTGGCTTACGGTATTGATCACAAAAAAACGCTGTTGTTGGGTGTTCCCTACCAATTATCCACCAGTGACGATAAACAGCTAGGCGATGTGAGCGTGCTTTATAGGCAGCTCGTTTCTCAGGTGGATGAGCCGGAAGGAACACGTCGTCTCGGGTTGCTCGGCGGAATGGTGATTCCAACCGACAGCTCACGGGATACTGCATTTCAGGCAGGAGCGGTGGCTACCTGGTTTCGGGAGAGAAATGAATGGGATATTGATGCACTGTATCAGTTTGGTACTGGAGATCGGAGGGATGCAGCGCGCTATGACCTGTCCTGGCAGCATCGACTAGCCCCAGCAGTATACCCAGAATGGGGGATTCAATCGGAGTGGTATGGTGT
>JAESTB010000203.1 GCA_016763815.1 Arenicella sp. | reverse complement strand
GTTGTTCAGGCCCTGCCATAACAGTAGGCCTCGCCCGTCACAAAACAAAATCAGCTTATTTATATCTCGCCGATAGGCTTTTATAGTGTGCTGGGATAAACGGCGTTCGACCAACAATACTTGCAAATAGGTGTCGATATCTTGCAATGCGCTTTGACTCATAACTGGCTCACAACCACTTCATCAGGAACTCGTATAGCCTTCAGCTTTCGCTGGGTTGTAAGCGTGCTAAACAAAGACCTGACATTAACCCAAGCCGATCTAAGTGAGACGTCCCTAAGTCGTTAGTATATCGCTCAGGATCTTGAGAGCCCAAGGCTAGGATTCCAAGCGGTTCGCTACTGTCGAGTTTACGCATGGGAATCAATGCGGCTGATTTAATAACCGGCGAAAAAAACAAATTCATGATGTTGTTGGGCCAGCGATTATCGCAAACAGCTCGATTATTAACCATACGCCGTACAGCATCGTCGTAACCTTGATTATCAGTCGGGCGCCTGGCAGCGGCCTGCACAGTTTTGAACGACACTTCATCAATATTAAAGGTGCTTCTCAATTCGGTAGGAAACTCAGTCGCAAACTGAGACAAATTAGTGAAGCCAATCATCTGGCAAATCACCTGAGAAAAGCTATCGCTGATTTGCTCGTTTTCGCGCACTACCTGTATATATTGAGATTGCTGAGACTTCTGCTCCTTTAAACGTTCTTTGATCATCGACATTTGGCGCTCTAATAGTGATGCAGTGCCACGACTACCTGACAACGTAACCAGCTCCAACAGCTCTGGATGCTGCTGAAAAATATTTGGGTTTTGCTGAAGATAGCCAACCAAGTCAGCTTTGGTAAACTCGGTTGTCTGTTGTTTTTGAATTTCAATTGTCATAGTTTTAATACACCTTCAAACGAAGTTTCGGCCGCGCCAGTCATCATTACACTATGGCCTTCACCTTGCCACTCGATAGTTAAATCGCCCGCGGTTAAGTGTGCAATTACTTTATTATCTAATAAGCCATCTTGAATGCCCGCGACTACTGCAGCACAGGTACCTGAACCACAGGCAATGGTTTCGCCGGCGCCGCGTTCGAACACTCTAAGCGAAATATCAGCTCGATCATTAATTTTCATAAATCCAATATTGGCTCGCTCTGGAAATAGTGAGTGGCACTCAAGGCTTGCCCCAAGCTCCAACACTGGCGCAGAACCAATATCATCAACAATTAATACTGCGTGAGGATTACCCATAGAAAGCGCTGAGAACGTGATTCTCTCATCGCCGTGCTCTAAGTGGTATTTAGGTTGTCGTCGAGCCGCCTTGAGCGGAATATCCATAGGCTCAAACCGAGGAGCCCCCATGTCGACAGTGACAAGGTTAGTAGCCTCATCTTCAAACAACACCATTTGGCCTGTTGATGTTTCAACCGTAATCGGGTTTTTGTCAGACAAGCCCTTTTCATGTACATACCGCACAAAGCATCGTGCCCCATTACCACATTGACCTACTTCACTGCCGTCGGCATTTAAGATACGATACTTAAAATCGATATCGTCACGAGTCGAGCGCTCAACGATTAAAATTTGATCACAGCCGACACCGAAATGACGGTCAGCAATATGCGAGGCCTGCGTTTCGCTCAGCGCGATAACGTGTTCAGTGAAGTCGAACACCACGAAGTCATTGCCAAGGCCATGCATTTTAGTAAACTTTAATTCCATAGCCGTATTTAATCACAGTTTTGCTATAATCTCTCGTATGCAATTCGATTGGAACAATATAGATACAGTGCTGCTTGACATGGACGGCACACTGCTTGATCTGCATTTTGATAGCCACTTCTGGCTAGAATACATGCCGCGCGTTTGGGCCACGCGCAACGGCTTGATGCTCGAAGATGCTCGCATCAAGTTACTCAGCATGCTCGACCAACATACCGGCACACTTAATTGGTATTGCGTAGACTTCTGGAGTGCCGCTTTAGGGCTAGACATAATGGAACTCAAAGGCCAAGTTGCGCATAAAATCGCTTACCGCCCAACCGCCGAGGCATTTTTACGACGCTGCCAGCAAGAGTCTGACGATGTACGCATGGTCACCAACGCGCACCGCAAAGTGCTCGAACTTAAAATAATGAAGACTAATATCGATCAATATTTTGACCAATTACTCTGCTCACACGAGCTTGAGCATCCAAAAGAAGATGCCGAATTTTGGCATAAACTGCATCAACTCAAGGCTTTTGACCCACAACGAACACTGTTCATTGACGACAGCGAAGCCGTGCTAGAATCCGCCGCACGACATGGAATTAAACATATTTACAGCATCGCACAACCAGACTCATCGATGCATAGAAAAACACCGAGTCGATTCCCAATGCTGAATACTTTAGCGTAGAGAAGCCGCATTAATTATGCCCTGACAGATTAAGCCTAACAGTTGCTAAACTCTAACAACTATCTTCTGTAGCCGCTAGCCTAATTAGATTCAGCGCGGTTGAACCGACGCACGAAACAAATCAATTCTTTATCGCTCTCGTGCTTTCTGTATGATTCGCAAAAACCTAATTTGGCGATTAATGCCAAAGACTCAGTGTTATTGCTTTGAATTACCGCGAAAAGACAATTCAGCTTAAGCATCTCAGCTATCGCTGGCACAAACTCACGCAAAGCCTCAAGCATATAGCCGTTTCCCCAGTGTTGCCTTGCTAGTACATAGCCAAGTTCAAGATTTGCGCTGTCAGACTCTTGAACGAACACGATACAGGTTCCTATCAAAGTATCGCTACCCTTGACCGTGATAACGAATTGTTCGGCGATATCTTTACGTCGGCTTTCTACACGGGCATACCAAGCCTCAGCGTCGGCAAGGCTATGCCATGTTTGATATGGTAGGTAACGGTTTACTATTGGCTCTTTATGGATTAAGTAGACCGACTGAATGTCAGCCTTTAGCGCTGGCCGGATCGACAAGCGCTCAGTGTCAAGTCGAACCTGGCTGAGCTTAACTATCATTCTCGAACTGCCCGTCTTTAATGAACGCTTTAACCTGACGAATAACCCTTCGGTCTCGCATCATAAAGGTGTGGTCGACCGGTAAAACCAAATGGTCGGTCATTCCTTGCACCTTAGAACTTGAGACCGAAACCTTACCATCTGACTTATTCGGCATTATTTTCCAATAGACGAAATTAAAGCTCCGTGTCCCGGCAATTACGCCTAGCGGGAAATCCACCTCGCCAAGCAAATTCGGAATACTGTCTGCTGCGGTACTCAATTGCCTCCCAGCAGGGCCGTTAACGTTAGCAAACAATCGCTCAAGAAATGGGCTTTTGTTAAAAAAGTCGACTAGCTCACTGCCTTTATTTGGCGGCCCAAGCATTACCACGTTGCCAAGTTTATGCACGTGATGCTCACTCAAATATTGACGCACTAAAATTCCGCCTAGCGAGTGCGTAACAAAATGCACCTTTGAGTAACTATCGAGGCATTTCGACAATGACCCACCCACTGCGATTTTAGCTAACTCTTCAATCGTGTGTTTTCGAGATGGGTAACTAATGTTTACTACGCCATAATCGTGAAGCAGCTCAGACTCAAGTTTGGCCAGCGAATACTTTGTTCGTCCTAAACCGTGAAGAAGAATTACACACTCGTTTTTATTGCTCATGAGAGTTAACCGTTTACAGTAGAGTTAAATTAGCATAGGCCAATACCAGCCATTTGCTACCCACATCACTGAAATTAACTTGAATACGGGCATACTCGCCGTGGCCTTCTAAGTTAACCACCGTGCCTTCGCCAAACTTCGGATGGCTCACGTTCATTCCAACCGCAACACCACTTTCATGCGCACTTTGATCGTCGACCCATGCCGAGTGTTTACGCGCTGGCGCGACATAGGGATTCGCAGGTTTCACCCGAACCGCTTGCACCATGTCATCCGGTATCTCACCTAGGAAACGCGACGGACTAGTGTATTTTTCCGACCCGTAAAGCCGACGTGACTCGGCATGAGTAAGCCAAAGCTGCTTCATCGCACGAGTCATTCCGACATAACATAAACGCCTCTCTTCCTCTAAACGTCCAGTGCCTTCTTCAAGCGAACGTTGATGTGGAAACAAGCCTTCTTCTAAGCCAGTTAAGAATACCAATGGAAACTCTAAACCTTTAGCGGTGTGCAAACTCATTAGCTGTACACAGTCTTCCCATTCTTCGGCTTGGCCCTCGCCAGCTTCTAATGCCGCATGCGCTAAGAAGGACGATAACGGTGCTAGGTCATCTTCAGTTTCATCGATCTCATAGCCACGCGCGGCCGTAACAAGCTCTTGCAGATTCTCAACTCGAGCTTCGCCTTTCTCGCCCTTTTCTTTTTTGAAGTGCTCAATTAACTGACTTAAATCCAACATGATTTCAATTTGTTGGAACAAATCTTGGTCCGCTATTTGCGAACGAATCTCTTGCATCAGATTAATGAAAGTAGCCAAGGCCGTTTGTGCGCGGCTGGTTAATTGTGTACTGGCAATCAACTGATTAGACGCATCCCACATTGATAGCTGGTTTTGCCTGGCGTATTCACGAATAGTTTCTATCGTTTTATTGCCGATACCCCGCGTGGGCGTATTTACCACACGCTCAAATGACGGGTCATTATCGTTACTATCGCACAAGCGCAAATACGCCAGCGCATCTTTTATTTCGGCACGTTCGAAGAAGCGCAAACCGCCATAAACCTTATAGGGCATACCAACATTAAGTAGCCGTTCTTCAAAGGTGCGCGACTGGGCATTTGAACGATAAAGAATAGCCGTTTCGCTACGTAGCCCGCCCTGCTCAACCCAAGCCTGAATTTGACCAATAATAAACTTGGCTTCATCTTGCTCATTATAGGCGGTGTACAACTTGACGGGTTCACCTTGCTCGCCAGCGGTCCATAAATTTTTACCAAGGCGAGTCTTGTTGTTTTCAATAACCGCATTCGCAGCGTTTAGAATATTGACGGTCGAGCGGTAGTTTTGTTCTAGTCGAACAACTTTGGTGTTTGGAAAATCTTTTTCAAATTGCAGGATATTTTCTACTTTGGCACCGCGCCAGCCATAGATACTTTGGTCGTCGTCACCAACCGCAAACAAGCAATGTGATTTTTGCACCAACAAGCGTAGCCAACCGTATTGAATAGAGTTGGTATCTTGAAACTCGTCGACTAATACATGCTGAAACCGGTCTTGGTAACGCTCTCTAAGTACTTGGTTGTTCTTCAATAATTCGAACGCCCGCAGCAGCAACTCAGAAAAATCGATTAAACCAAAACGCTGGCATAAGTCTTCGTAGTGACTGTATACCGCTAGCATGGTTTTTTGCTGCGGGTCGTTTGCCACTGGAACATTAGCAGGGCGACGACCTTCTTCCTTGTGACCGTTGATATACCATTGTAATTGTTTCGGAGGCCAGTAAGCCTCGTCCAGTGCCAATTCTTTTAAGCTACGTTTAACCATTCTCAACTGATCATCGCTGTCTAGAATTTGAAACGTCTGCGGTAAATTCGCTTCCTGGTAATGAAACCGCAGCAATCGGTGAGCCAGACCATGGAAGGTACCGATCCACATGCCCGACATCGGTAAGCCGAGAATATCTTCAATACGCGAGCGCATTTCACGGCTGGCCTTATTGGTGAAGGTCACTGCCATAATTGACAATGGTGAAACTCCATGCGCTTCAACTAAGTAAGCGATCCGCGACGTCAACACTCGTGTCTTGCCACTACCGGCGCCGGCCAAAATTAATAGCGGCGATGGCGACGCAGCAACGGCTTCGCGCTGCGCATCGTTTAAATCGTCGAAAATATGCGAAATATCCATGATGTTACCAAGGTACTGATATGGTCAAGTTAAAAAATTTCATAGTAAACTGCCTCTAAAGCACCATTCTATGCCAACCATGATTGGGGCGTAATTAAATAAAGTATCTATGTTGAGGTCTCATAGTGACATACTTATTCAGCTTAAATAATGCCTCATACTGGCTAAGCAATAATTGGCGACAAGAATACTTGAAAGCCAACACAATCACTACACAAGCCTCCTAGCCTTATATTAATCTTTATATGCACTACAAGATTGGGGAAAGCGCTTAGTATACGTTTACCAAGCAGGGCGTAACGGTCTTATATAGGTTAAGCAAAGTGAAACAGAATGTAGTTTAAAACCATCTACTTAAAGCGTCGGCCAAAAATGGGGTGGTTAC
>JAESTB010000202.1 GCA_016763815.1 Arenicella sp. | reverse complement strand
CATAGATCGCTTCGGGCTGAGAATAAGCCTCATCGGTGACCACCATTAAGCTGGCTTGGCCACGTTGCGATGGGTTCGAGTTGATTGCAACCTTAAGCAGTCCGTCGCTAACAGAGAATGCCTTAGAGGCTACATTATGGTCGCCATCTACGGCGTAAACACTCGATACCTCAGCGCCCTGCGTCTGTACTAGGAGACTAGAAGCACCTGACCGTTCAGCCACATTCAAAGATCCATTCACTATTACATTTGGTCGCTGGTACTTTAGCGCACCGTCTAACAAAAAAACCAAATCTAGGTTGTGACCATTATCCGGGATGAGCTCGATTTGAATCTCGTTGTCACCATGTTTGAGTTGCCCTAAGACGTCATGCGATACGGTGATAAATTGCTTGCCATCAGCGTAACCTTCAACCACAGCCTCAGGATGATCTGCCCTATTGAGGTAAACCTTATAGTGGTGACCTGGCTCAACGTCGCCGTCACCATCTGCATCGACAGGCGGGAAGCTGGTCACTCCAAACATCAATAATTCGATGCTAGCGAGTTCGCTCAGAACGGCGTCAGGGGCAACATTTAGGTCGATCGTTTTGATGCCAATACTTCTTATCGCACGAATCTGAGAATCGTACCAACCGTCGCCTTCAAGGCCAAAGGAGTATCTCTTTTTATCGCCGAACCTATGTGTATAAACATGATTAATTTGCGACTCACCGCCATGCTCTCGCCCATCTATTTGCGCAACCTCTTTTAGATCAATCACCTTAGCCGGATCAAGCGACAAGCGGTAAGCCTCGGTAGCAACATATCGCGCATCTACAGGCGAAGGCCCATAGGCATAAAACACGATAGTCGAGCCAGGACCAAAGCGACGCTTAGAGGTATATCTCGCTGTTGAAACTCGTCGCGGTACCGCAACGCCACCTCGGGTAATCGCTAATTTATGAATCGGAAAACGATTTAAGTCGATCCCTTGGTCTAACAATTGTTGATAGGTAAGTTTATAAATGGCGGGCGATTCGATTTCTAAAATGACATCACTAAAGCGCTTTTTTTGTCGCCGTGCGCGCCGTTCACGCTTAGCGGTATTTTTAACCCATCGATGTTTAAGCTTGACGTAACCGGCATTGCTCATCGCTTGGTCGTGCATTGCGCGCTGATACGTCCAGTCGACATATTCTGGAACCGCCAGCTCACCATAGCGCTCACCAATCTCAAATGGGCCGTAGAACTCTTCTTGACCGGATGCCGAGACCGATGAAATGCCTACTTGAGAAAGTTCGCCATCAAGCTTAGTAACATCAAACCTGCGCTTATAGTCTTGCGGCACCACTGAGTCGATAACCCTACTGGCGATTAAGCGCTTATTCAGCTGTTGCCATTGCCCGTCAACATTTCCCCACAAATGAAAGCCTAGATTAAAAGACTCACTCGAAGTTTGCCATTTAGAACGTAAATACTTACCTCTCTGTTTGCTTTTAAAAGAACTTATGGTGACAGGCGTTGTTGACACATCCAGACAATTACTGGCCGAAATAATCGTACCAGTATCAAACCCCGCGTTATCAGTAACACTCAATACCCATGTACCAGAGACGAGTTGACCGTTAAACGCAGCGAGCGAACCGGTAGGCTGATGTGTACCGTTAATCGCAGGTGCGGTGGCATTACATTGCGTTTCTACTGAAGTACCAGCACCGTCGTCTAAGGTTAAATTGAGGTTATTCCTAGAACAGCCGAAGGTCGATGCAGGCACTCCCGGCCTATCGATAAGCGTTATTGTGGTGCCAGCAGGGCTGGTGAGGGTGACAATAAGGTCACCAACATAAGTATGATTAATTCTTACTTGAAAATCCAAGTCTGTCACGGTGGTACCCGGCGAGCTCGGTACCACGATATTAACCGATGCCGTTGCACCCGGAGTTGCCGAGCCGCTGCCATCTGGGATGGCTAAATTGGAATCAGTCGAACAAATCAGCGCCGACACAGGTGTGGCATAAATCAACCCAAACAAGACCGCGATTTTCGCGGCCTTGGTCAAACGTAATCTCGAAATAATAGTCTCCAACCCCTACCCCTCCCCGAATAGTTTCTAAGATACATATAGTTATACCGTAAAAACGACAAACAAAATGTGAACAAACGATAACACCTCGCGAGGTGTACCCTTACCTTGTTTAGCTCTGTAGCGCTGACTACTCGGAAATTCCATTAATATCTTCCAGTAGCCTGAGCATTTTATCGCCACTTTCGAGAACCGCTTCTGACGACTCCTCAATGGTGAGATCTATTAATTCTTGGCGATCAGACTCTGCAAGTAGTTGAAGAGCGTCTTTCCCCGCATCTTCGACCTGATCCAACTGTTGCTCACTGATCTTGCGCATTGAGTTTAGCAGCTTGTGGTTAATTCTTTCGGTGGCTTGAACGTCGACTGGTTCAGGAGCCTTGGTTTCTATTGGTTTGTCATTGCACGCTGTGGCTAATACGCTTATAGCAGCTAGACCTATAAATTTCATATGTCTTAATTTCATAGTCGTTAAGACTAAACCAAATTGTTGAAACTAAAAAGCCCCAACGATTTTTCGTTGAGGCTTTTTAGAAGCTAGCTAAGACTTAGCAGTTACTTACTAAGTAGTCGCTAAGGACGCAGAGACGTCGCTCCTGTGCATCCGTGCACCCGCGACGTTCGTGCATCCTGCACTTTATTTAGCAGCGTCTTTTGCTTTTTGATCTGCGATTACATCTTCAGCTACGTTACGCGGACAAGGGCTGTAGTGTGAGAACTCCATAGAGAACTGGCCACGGCCTGATGTCATTGTGCGTAAGTCACCAATGTAACCGAACATTTCAGATAGCGGCACGTCAGCTTTGATACGAACACCGGTTGGCATCAGGTCTTGCGACTTCATCATGCCTCGACGACGATTCAAGTCACCGATCACGTCGCCCACGTTGCTCTCTGGAGAGAATACGTCAACGGCCATAATGGGCTCAATAATCTGTGCGCCTGCTTTTGGCAATGATTGACGATAAGCGCCTCTGGCTGCAATTTCAAATGCTACAGCGGATGAATCCACGGCATGGAAGCCACCATCAACTAAGGTTACTTTTATATCTTCAGTTGGGAAACCAGCCAGTACGCCTTTGTCCATTGAAGTAGCGAAGCCTTTTTCAATCGCAGGCCAAAACTCACGAGGAACGTTACCACCAGTAACCTTAGATTCGAATGCGAAACCTTCGCCCGGCTCATTTGGCTCGATGATGTAGTCGATCTTCCCGTACTGACCAGAACCACCAGATTGCTTCTTGTGCGTATAGCTATCTTCGATGCGTTTCGTGATTGACTCACGGTAGGCTACCTGAGGCGCACCGACGGTACATTCAACACCGTGTGTACGCTTTAAAATATCTACCTTAATATCTAAATGAAGTTCACCCATACCTTTCAAAATAGTCTCGCCCGACTCTTGGTCAGTCTCAACGATGAATGAAGGATCTTCAGCAACCATTTTACCAAGTGCTAGACCCATTTTCTCAGTAGCGGCTTTATCCTTAGGAAAAATAGCCATTGAAATTACAGGCACGGGGAACACCATTGGCTCAAGCGTGATCGGGTCTTTCGGATCACATAATGTGTGACCAGTTTGAACATTTTTCATGCCAACAATTGCAATAATGTCGCCTGCACCAGCCGTATCTAGCTCAATACGTTGATCGGCGTTCATCTCTACCATGCGACCAACACGCTCAGTTTTACCTGTGAACGCATTCATGATCGTGTCGCCACGGTTCAAGCGTCCCGAGTAAATACGCACGAACGTCAGCGCACCAAAACGGTCATCCATAATTTTAAATGCCAACGCTTTGAATGTTTCGCTTTCAGAAACAGTTGCAAAACGGCCTGTCTCATTACCTTCTTCATCAACGATAGGTTAAGGCGGGACTTCAGTTGGGCTTGGAAGATAATCGACAACGCCATCCAATACATTTTGAACGCCTTTGTTTTTAAACGCTGAACCACAATAAGTTGGGAAGAACTTTAGCTCGTTGGTACCTTTACGAACACACATCTTGATCTGTTCCATAGTAGGCATGTCGCCTTCTAACCAAGCCTCCATGATGTCGTCATCGACTTCAACCGCTTTCTCGATTAACAACTCACGGTACTCTTCAACTTTGTCAACCATGTCGGCTGGCACTTCACCCACTGTAAAATTCAGTGGATCTCCAGATTCATCCCAAATGTAAGACTTACGCTCCAGTAGATCTACCACGCCTACGAAATCGTCTTCAATACCAATTGGCAGAACCATAATAATTGGGTTGGCTGCTAGTACGCTTTCAACTTGGTCTACAACGCGGTAAAAATCAGCACCCATACGATCAAGCTTATTGACGAAAATCACGCGAGCAACTTTTGACTCATTGGCATAACGCCAGTTAGTCTCTGATTGAGGTTCAACACCACCAGAACCACAAAATACGCCGATACCGCCGTCAAGTACTTTCAAAGAACGATAAACTTCTACAGTGAAGTCTACGTGTCCTGGAGTAT
>JAESTB010000201.1 GCA_016763815.1 Arenicella sp. | reverse complement strand
GCGGTAAACCGCGCCCGTTTGAAATGCGTTAGTTTTACTATGAGCCGACTGTTGATTTTAGCTGTCATTTTATCAAGCAGTCTTAATGCCGCCGAGTTTGAAAAATGTCCAGATCGTGAGGTGGTTCAGAGAGGTATGCTTGAGGCACCTAGGGTGACTGAACTTAGAGAAGGAATCGAGTTTGTGTCGGCAATTGTTGATGTTGACGGAAAGTGTTCTGGTATTGAAAAAAAGGACTTAGAAGAAATGCGAATCATCATAGAAAAGCTAAATTTCGATTCAAGTTTCAAGGTGAGCAATGCATATCAAGTTGCCTAAGCACCTTGTTATACATAAAGTGATAGAATAGTATCACTTTATGAAAATTGAATTAGTCACAAACCTGAAACGTCAGGCAACCAAAATCCTATCTGAGCTTCATGCATCAAAAGAACCTGTTCTGATTACGGAACATGGTCGGCCCTCTGCTTACCTTTTGGACGTAGAAGATTATGAAATGATGCAGAGTCGAATTGGAATCTTAGAAGGAATTGCTCGTGGAGAAACTGCGTACCAGGAAGGGCGTATTTATAGTCAGTCCAAAGCTAAAAATAAAATGCAAAAATGGTTAAAATAATTTGGACGGAAGCTTCACTTCTAGATTTAAACGAAATTGCTGAATACATCGCACTTGATAAAGTATCAGCGGCAGAAAAATTAGTTCGAAAGGTATTTGATAGAATTGAGCTTCTAAGTGATTCCCCTAATTCAGGAAGAAAGCCTCCTGAATTAGGAAAAACTAGATACAGAGAAGTAATTGTTGGCCCATGCCGAATCTTTTATCGAGCGAACAAAGATGAAATCGTAATTCTATACATTATGAGAGGAGAAAGGTTGTTGAAGAATTACATCCTTGGGGATAGAGAATTAAAAGGCAATTAAGGTCCAGAACTACCGCATACGGCGTATGCTCGGGCGCGCAGAAAACGCGTGCCCACATTAAAGGCGCATAGGAAGTATAGTGAACAAATATAGATTACTAATCTTGTTACCAACTATTTTCCTTTATGGTTGCGACGCTGTTGTAGACAAATTCTACGACACATATGAAACACCCTATAAAGCTGCTTATAAAGAATCATTTATTCGCTCATGTACTGAACACGATTCTAGCGAGCAAGCAAAGGCAATATGTTCTTGCATGGTTGACGATTTGCTTACTAATTATCCAGCGTCAGAATTAAACGACCAAGATAGAATTAGAAAACGAATACAAGAAGTGCTGATTAAACAATGCAAAGAAAGCCAATCCGATTAAACCATACAAGTTTGCTGCGTTCGTTTCACACACCGCACGGGACGGCGATAAAGTGCGCCGCTCGGCTGTCGGGCGAAAGCCAAATATCTAGAAACTATTAGCTAAGTTCACACGCTCACGAGTATTTCGAGTTTTATTTGTATAACTAAAATCGTCAGAAGGGTGTATTTTGAACGCCGAACTTGAACCCAATTTTAGACTGTATTTTTTTCTACAGCCTCGTTAACTAAAACCCCACGTAGGAGTTTAAATTGAAAGCGGATGCCAAATTATCGGATTGCCGTAACTATAGATTTGCTTTATGGCGAACTTGGGATGACTCTAAGCCTTTCGCAATGATCGTTGGATTAAACCCGTCAACGGCTGATGAGGTGAAAGATGATCCTACACTTACTCGTTGTATCAATTTTGCTAAGTCTTGGGGATATGGTGGCGTTTGTATGACAAATTTATTTGCGTATCGAGCGACAGATCCAAAAGATATGAAGGCTCAAAATGATCCTATAGGTGCTGAAAATGATATGTGGCTCAATAAATTAGCAAGTGATGCTGGTATTGTTGTCGCCGCATGGGGTAACGACGGAGGTTATTTAAATCGTTCGAATATGGTTGTAGAAATGCTTCCTAATTTACATTATCTTAAAATGAATAAGTCGGGAGAACCTGCGCACCCCTTATATTTAAAAGCAGATTTAATACCAGTGCTAATGGGGACATGACAAGAGTCAAAACTAGCGTGCACTCAGACGGCGATAAAGAGCGCGCCCATTGCCAAAGTGTTGGTATGACTATCGGCATACCTTAAAGGAGGACATGATGACCACAATACCCCCATTTCACATCGCATTTCCGGTTCACAACGTTGATGAGGCTCGTCGTTTTTATGGAGAGGTCCTCGGACTTCCCGAAGGCCGTTGCTCCGATACTTGGGTCGATTTTGACCTATACGGCCACCAAATCGTTGCGCATTATAAGCCGCCAATTGAAGAGAGAGGCGAAAAAAACATCCATCACAACCCGGTCGATGGTCAAGATGTGCCTGTTCCACATTTCGGCGTAATTTTGACCATGGACGATTGGAAAGCCTTACGAGATCGCCTTATCGCTGCGGAAATTCAATTCAAGATCGAGCCATACATTCGCTTCGAAGGCGAAGCTGGTGAACAAGCCACTATGTTTTTCCTTGACCCATCTGGAAATGCGCTTGAATTTAAGGCGTTCAATGACGTATCGAAACTGTTCGAGAAATAGAGATGGCAAATGCATAAACGTAACATAGCAAGAATAAAAACTTATGCTCACTGCGTCCATCCGGGTGCGGTAAACAACACCCGCTTTATGGGTAAGGCTACTTTACTTCTATTATGTCTATTCGCTTAGCCACATCATTTGATGCAGAGATAGTTTCTAAGCTAGTTATTGATTCATCGTTATCGGTAAAGGATCAAGACTTTTCAGACGAAGGCTGGGCGTTGTTAGAAAAAACCAATACAATTGAATCTGTATCTAAGCGGTTTGAATCAGAAAAGTATTTTGCTCTAATCTTTGAAGTTCAAGGTGTCCCTGCCGGTTATCTTGCAATGGTCGAGTTTGAAAAAATAGACCATATGTTTGTAATGCCTGAATACCGCAATATAGGCATCGCGAAGAGCTTGTGGCATAAGGCTCAAGAAATATGCGTTAGCAATGGAAATGTATCTTATTACTGGGTACGCTCTTCATCGTACGCAGTGCAAGTGTACGAATCTTTTGGGTTTCGCCTCTCAGGCGACAAAAAAATTTCGAATGGGATATCTTTTCAGCTTATGGAGAGAGGCGAAAGAAATGAACGCTAACAAAGTTCAAAAACTACCGCACAGCGTGTATATCGAATTGATAGGTATTTCTAATGAGAAAACACTCAGTTACGCTTGGACGCGGTAAGCCGCGATCGTATTATTTGAATGTCGAAATTTTTACTAAATAGTTGAGGAATGAAGAATGGCAAACTACCCAGAAGCATTGGACCACATGCTGAAAGCATGGAATGACCCTGACCGCACCCAAGTTCGTGGCCACCTTGAAAAAGCACTGAATCCGAATGTTCGCTTTGTTGATCCTTCTATTGACGTTTCTGGTGTTGATGGATTTGAGCAGAACGTCCATGAAGTTAAGTCTAAGCTTCCAGGCGCTGTTTACTCCCGAACTAGCGGCGTGGATTCTCAGCATAATTTTTATCGTTACCATTGGGCTATTCATCAAGACGGAAAGCTAATTCTATCTGGGTTCGATGTGGCAGAAATAGATGAGCAAGAAAAAGTATCTTGTGTAATTGGCTTTTTTGGCGATATCCCAAAAAGCCAGTAGTGATATTGCTCGATATAGTGGGAGTAAGCCACGTAACAAACCGCTGTTGTCGACACGTTTTACGCTGCGCTTTTAATTTACCGCGAAGCACTGCATTATGCCAACCGAGTAAGATCATCCTATAAGGTAAGAAAGTGAAGCAAAATATTATACATATCGCATTGGTGGTAAAGGACTACGATGAAGCGATAGATTTTTACGTAAATCAGCTTCAATTTGAGCTTATTGAAGATACATATCAACCAGAACAAGACAAACGCTGGGTTGTGGTTGCTCCACCCAATTCAAATGGCGTAACCTTGTTACTAGCGAGGGCGTCAAAGCCTGAGCAGCATGATTTCATCGGCAACCAAGCAGGCGGGCGAGTATTCCTTTTCTTAAATACGGACGATTTTTGGCGTGATTATGAGCGTATGAAATCAATTGGTATAAATTTCGTTCGAGAACCCAAAGAACAGGATTACGGTACAGTCGCGGTATTTGAAGATTTGTATGGGAACCTTTGGGATCTGCTTCAATTGAACCCAGATCACCCAATGGCACAACGGTAGGCATAGCAAAGCATTTAAGAGTGGTTTCTAACGCTTGGCATTCTCGACCTAAAGTTGGTTTTCGTGTTTACGGGGCAAGGACGTTAGTTTTGGTGATAGCGTCGCTCACACCTTAATACTGCCCAAATGTATAGAAAGCTCAGAGTTAGCAAGTTCAAAAACTGTTGCTAGTTTTAGCATTGTTGGCGGGGTGCTTGGGGTGATTGCGCGTATACTCAGATTGTCGTCCAAGATTTTTATATGTTTCACTTCGTGTGACGTTATTTTCTAAAAATCTGCGCACTAAATCCCAAGAGAAATTACTCTATGTTGAACTCCGAGAAAAAAGGCCTTAGCCGTGCGCTGATCGTTGCCGTGCAATTAGAGACCGTTAGCGATGTTGAGTTCGAGTCGTCGCTGGCCGAATTAGCTGATCTGGCAAAGACCTTGGGGATGAAGGTTGTCGGTCAGTTTACTCAAAAGCGTTCGTCTTTCGACTCGACGGCGTATGTGGGCGTAGGTAAGCGGGAGGAAATACGGCAATTCTTAGAGGGTCAAGAAGCGGACTCAGAGTCGGGGGCTAATTCTCTGGAGGGGAGTGACCCAGTTGAATTTATTCTAGTCGATCACGAAATCTCGCCGTCCCAAGCGCTCAATTTGGAAAACGAAGTTGATTGCGAGGTGATGGATCGCACGGTGGTGATCCTCGAGATTTTTCATCGTAATGCCAGCTCACATGCATCCAAGGTGCAAGTCGAGATTGCCCGTCTAAGCTATATGGCACCGCGCTTACGTGAGGCGGCCAAGCGAGCGGGGTCGTCAGGGCGACAGCGTAGCGGTACAGGTGGGCGCGGCACAGGGCAGTCACGCAGTCAAATGGATAGTCAAAAGGTTCGTGACCGTATTGGCGAGTTGCAAAAAGAAATTGACGCCATGGAAGCCGGTCGAGATATCCAGAGATCGCTACGTCAGAGTCAATCCGGATTAACGCAAGTTGCACTTGTGGGTTACACCAACGCGGGTAAATCCACTCTGATGCGCGCCTTAACCGGCAGTGATGTGCTAGTGGCTAACCAATTGTTTGCCACGCTGGACACAAAGGTACGCACCTTGTATCCAGAAAGTGTGCCTCGTGTATTGGTGACTGATACGGTTGGGTTTATTAAAAATTTACCGCATGGCTTGGTTGCCTCGTTTAAGTCGACATTAGACGAAGCCAATAACGCGTCGCTCTTATTGCACGTTATTGATTGCAGTGACCCAGGATTTGAGATGCAGCTTGAAGTGACCGATAAAGTATTGGCTGAAATTGGTGCTGATAATGTGCCGAGTCTTCGGGTGTTCAATAAAATTGACTATCTGGACGACGCGGTCGCGCAAACAGAGCGAATCACAGAACTGCAAGAAAAATATCCAGGCTGTATTGTTGTTAGCGCAGTCGTTAAGGACGATATAGCCAAGTTGCATCAGGCAATTATGGATTTTTTCCAACAGCAGTTGGTTGAATCCGAGATTTTTTTGCCTTGGTCAGAACAGGGTTTACGGGGTGAAATCTTTGCCTCCTGCCACGTGCTTGAGGAACGCGCTGATGAAGACGGAGCATTTTTTCGCTTTCGCGCGGCACCTGAAGTGATTGCCCGGCTGCATGAACTCTCAGAAAATGCTGGCCGAGGTGGGAAATCTCCACTTAAAATTACCTAGATCGCGTAGGTGTTTTATAACGGCTTGCTCAAATATTGTTGCGCCCGAGAACATACTGGTTCCAACGGACTTACTATCGCCGAGGGTTTATAAAACGTTAGTATTGTAATCAAACTATGGAGTGTAAAGTGAAATTAGGTGCATTTTCAGTAAGCTTGTCGGTTAAAAACATCGAAGAATCAAAAGTGTTCTATCAAAAAATAGGCTTTGAAAAAGTCGGCGGAGAACAGTCTCAAAATTGGTTAATATTGCGAAACGGCGATCATACAATTGGTTTATTTCAAGGAATGTTTGACGCTAATATAATGACATTCAACCCGGGCTGGGATAAAGATTGCAAAACACTCGAATCGTTTACTGATATCCGAGTGCTTTTAAAGGAGTTTGAAGCTCAAGGTATTAATATAGCGCAAAAGTCCATTAATGGTGAAAGTGGGCCCTCGAGTTTATCTATTCAAGACCCTGATGGTAATTCGATTCTAATTGATCAGCATGTGTAAACGCTCTTTACGTGAACTAGCTTAAACCGAATCGAGAGGATTAGACCTCCGAGCAAGTAAAACTATTTTATGTGAAATGTCTCTCCGACACGTACTCTATGAAACCTGTTACCAAATTTAGTTTCAAATCGCTCGAGCACATAATCGCTTGTATCGTGTCCTCCCAATGCAATTTGATTAACAGAGTCATTGAGTTGAGCTTCAACGGCGTCAATATCAGACATTGTGAGCGGTGAAAACGGCCCATTTCCAGATGCAAATAACCGCTGTAAATCAATGCCTAAACTCTTTAACCGGCCATTAGGAACCGGAAAATGTAAGTCACCTACGATCGCATAGACTGGTTTCCCAAACGCAGTTTTAATGCGCTGCAACAATTTTTCGAGAGTTTGATGCCCACAACCAACTATCACGACCAAACCCTTTTCAGCGATATCGACCACTAATGCTTGCTCGTCGATACGGCCCATAAACAATTGCCTAGCAATAAGCCCAGTGCTGGCCATACCCTTTACTAGGACTGTTGGTTGATCGATGCTAAGCAAAGATTTCGCGCGGGGATAGTTCATTCCTTTAGGTAAAAATAGTTTTTTATTGGAGATGTCTGGTGAGCGAGCGCCGATAGAGAATGTTTTCTTTTTTTCCCACTCAATCCCCCCAACATGATCTCGGTGTGCATGGCTTATGAATATCCCATCGATTGAATCAATTTCAATGCCGGCTCTTTCCATGTTCCGCATGAGTGGCGAATGTTCCGTGTTATTTTGATTAAATCCAACGTCAAATAGAATACGATAATCATCGGTTTCAACTAGATACGATACGCCGGCTTCAGTTTGGTAATCCTCAGACATCGCATCCCAATTCACTAAAGGTGTGATGCTAACAGCGGTGGTTGAACCAAAATCACTGAGTCTAATATTGGCAAATTTATCCCAATTATCATCAATGTAATCTTGTTTTAATCCACGATTATAGTCAGCAATAAAAAATATAATTGATGCTGAAATAATAGCTAGTAAGACAGTAATAGAGAGTTTCATATCTTGCTTATAAAATTGTAAAAATTAGAATTCCGACAACAAGCCATATCGAAGCCCGAACCAGCACATCTCGTTTGATACTAGTGTCTTTCAAGATTTCTTCGAGATCATCGGGGAGTGGCATAGCTGATAGCGGAGATACATTGGCACCTCCCGTATTTCCTTTCGGAACCCATCCAAAAACATAGCCTGGAATGACAGCAATTAAGCGCAGACATTGGCCTGAAATTTCTCTCAAATCCATGTTTTCTAGCCCAATTTTAAGCATCCACCAATGCGTAATCCAATGTTTAAAAAAGGTTCGTTGACCTAAAATATGAGCACGCTCGAGGTGAGCGATCGCACGAGTTAAGTCACCACTAGAATACGCACTCTGTGCTTCGCTCATTTCTAGAGCAAAGGCCGTTTTGATTTGATTATCCATTCACTTATCTTATTAGTAGTTTTTTGGTGTGCACTAATTTGACACATTCAAAAGCGACTGTATTGAACAAAACGCTTGTTGTTACTTCAACAAGTGTGTGGTTTTTCCCGGCGTAATCCCCATTAGCTTGTGTAGCGTTCGAGTGTAGTGTGCCTGATCAGCAAATCCACCAGTGACAGCCGCTTCCGCCAACGATTCACCTTCGGCTATCGCGTTACTTGCGCGAGCAATTGCGCACCAAAGAACCCATTTAGATAACGGAATCTCAAGGTGCTTGGTTGCTATTGCTCGTAGCCTTGACTCCGATAAGTGGCATGTAGTCGCAGCATTCCTAATTGCATTTTTTAATGGAGCATGTCTTAAAAATAATAATGCCTGGCTGAGTCTAGGGTCGATGCCGGCTTGTTCTGTTACTACTAACTTTTTCAAGGCACTGACGATTTCAATCGCCTTATTGTTGATATTGAGATTGGCGATAATCTCTGCTGGTACGTCTCCGATTGGATTTGCAGGGCATAATGATAGAATATAGCGAGCAAGACTGGACTGAGGCTCGATCAAAATCAGGGTAACCTTGGACGAGTTTAGTAATGCGTGCTTTATACCCGGTCGAACATAGAGTTTCTTACTTGTATGAACTCGGCCAGAACTGTCTTCGAGTCGTAGCGATTCAGTATGCGATAGAGTTATCTGCAGTGTTGCATGTGAATGAGGGCTGTTATCACCTGCATGGCCTATGAATGCCATGATACCTTCGGAGATACAAACATCACCACTCCATAAATTAGGTTTAGGTTTTTTCATTATTTCAGGGGAATTGTATTGTCAGTCTCATAGTCCATTTCTTCTGATTAGCTTGCAGTGGTTATTCTGTTTCTTGATAAAAATTATTAGTTAAAGCAGCCGTATCTCAAAGCCTTGCCTCGGAAAATGCACATGCAAGGTCCCAAACTCAGTTGTTTCTCTGGCTAGAATCCAACATGACTGATTTTCACCAACCAGCACTCCTACGACTGAATCTTTAGCGTAGTCACTGGGTTTGATTTCCACCTTTAGGCCAATATTTTCAGTGGTCAACAAGTTTTCTGGAATATCTCTAGGTGTTTGATTTTTGGCTGACTCGAAGGCGTTCTTTTTAGTTGCCCCGGTTCGCTGGCCATGCCCGAATTTCGACATTCTATTAAACCAAGCGTTGACCTTTTGCTGGCCTTCAAGTGGTTTGCCACCGTTGCTTAAGTTTTTAAACCAGAGGTTATGATAGGCCGAGAAGTCGGCGATCGACGGTGAGTTAGCAAATAGAAAATCATTTTCAGCAAGCTTGGATTCCATATCGGCGTAGTGATCAGCGATAAGTTTGAGCGCTGGTTTACGGCCCAACGGCTTTACTGATGAGGTCTTCCGCACTGCAGTGCGGTCTTTGATGAATTTAATTGCGTATAAGGGTGAGAACAGTTTGAATACAGTTGCTATCGCTTTGAGCGGAGTGGCTGTTTGCACAGCGGCCATGAAAACTGCAGTATCAATGTAGTTGGAATATTCGGCGACGTCTTTGCCACAGGTTTCGAATGCCAGCTCTGGCTTGTTGTAGGCGGTTGCTAGTTCGTTGGCGATAAGCTTGGTATCGCAAAAAATATCAGCACCTATTTGTATTACCGGAATGCGTCTATAGCCACCGGCCAAGGGATCTACGATGCTGCGTGGCGGCATTGCCGGTGAGATAACGGATTGCCATTGAGCGTCGCAGTAGCCAAACATAAGTCGAATTTTTTCCGAGAATGGCGATAACTCGTAGTGATGTAAAATGATAAAGCAGCCCTCTATTTATGCTGACGTTTCGGTGGGATATTTGAGACTAAACCTAGTTTTGTAACTCTAGTTTTCTAAAATGCTAATTAAGCGGTCGTTTCTCGCCATCAAGCACAACGCCCCAAATTTTGATGGCGGGCCAGTCTTTAGCGTGGCTGTTTAATGGATTTTTATCGAGCACTGTAAAGTTTGCGCGCTTACCGATTGAAATCGAACCGATTGAGTCTTCTAAGCCCATTGCCCAAGCGGCATCAAGGGTGACCGACTTGAGCGCTTGATAGGCGTTTAACGCTTCGCTTGGTGTTGAGCTGTTGCCATTGCGAGTGGCACGCGTCATATGCACTGATGCGGCTTGCATCGGGTAGGGCGGTGCCAGCGGTGCATCCGAATGAAGCGTTACCGGTATCGAGAGTTTGCTGGCCGATGCCAGTGGCGTCATATATTTAACGCGATCTCCGATCGACTCGCG
>JAESTB010000200.1 GCA_016763815.1 Arenicella sp. | reverse complement strand
TATTCCCGCCATAGTCGATCGAGAGCTTGATAATCTTGCTATCTTTGAGTCTGGCGCGATCATGATTTATTTGGCTGAGAAGGCGGGTCGCTTACTGCCCACTGATATCAAAGGGCGCGCAAATGTTATTCAGTGGCTGATGTTTCAGATGGGTGGCATTGGTCCGATGATGGGCCAGGCGAATGTCTTTTATCGCTACTTTCCTGAAAAAATTCAAGCCGCGATTGACCGCTATCAAAATGAATGCCGACGTTTGTTTACCGTGCTTGATACGCATTTAGCGGATAAGCAATGGTTGGCCGATGATTATTCGATCGCCGACATAGCTAACTGGTGCTGGGTTCGCACTTACAAATGGTCGGGAGTGTCGATTGACGGTTTGGATAATTTGCAGCGTTGGATGTTAACCATGCGTGATCAGCCGGGTATGCAACAGGGTATTGTGGTGCCATTTGATTTAGCTACGCAATTAAAGGACCAAGCCGAAAAAAAGAAGTTCACCGATCGCGCCGGTGACTTGCTACAGAAGTAGCACAGACTAATTAGAGAGGAGTAATAAGTATGTACAATTCTATAAAATATGAGCTTGATGAATCAATTCTAACCATCACACTTAACCGGCCCGAGCAGATGAATGCTTTTACGGTAGAGATGGCTAACGAGCTTATTGATGCGTTTAGCAAGGCCAGCGCCGACGATCAAGTTCGCGCTATTGTCGTTACCGGAGCCGGTAAGGCATTTTGTGCTGGTATGGATTTACAACAGGCCGACAACGGTTTCGATTCAGATAATGTCTTTGGCTTGAATGAGTCATTAAACCCAACGCTAAAAGAATTAGCCGATAACCCCGAATCGACCGAATTTATCGACGGGGTGCGTGATACTGGTGGCCGAGTTACCCTTGCGATTTACGCCTGTGATAAGCCGGTGATCGCGGCGATCAACGGTGCCGCTGTTGGTATTGGCGCTAGTATGACCTGCGCGATGGATGTTCGTATCGCATCAGAATATGCCCGAATAGGTTTTGTATTCAATAAGATAGGAATAACGCCTGAAGCATGCTCTACCTGGTTTTTGCCGAGAATTGTTGGCATTTCTCAAGCGCTTGAGTGGTGCTATTGCGGTGACATCATAAAGCCAGATGAAGCCAAAGACGCTCGATTCGTTAAATCAGTGGTGCCCGCCGAAGAGCTGCTAGAAGCGGCTTATTCTATCGCCCGAAAAATTGCCCAGCACAGCCCGGTTGCAATCGCACTTACTAGACAAATGATGTATAGAAACAGTGCGCTTGAGCATCCGATGGAGGCACATATTGTAGATTCACTTTCAATGCTACATGTCAGTAGGAATGATGGCAAAGAAGGTGTAAAGTCCTTCCTCGAAAAAAGGCCGCCGGTTTTTAGCCAACGCGTTTCGCACGATATGCCCGACTTCTACGCATCTTGGAAGAAAGACTAAAGCTCTGCAATCCAACGCTAGTCGCGTGCAATGCCGAGTGCCAAAGAGTGCCGAGCGCCAAAACCTAAATTGCAGCAGGGTGTAAAGAGTTAGAGAGTGATATGACGAACACGCAAAATGAAGAGTTAGAACTGTTTCGTGACATGATCCAGCGATTCTTGAAAGAAGAAGTTCAGCCGAACTATGAGCAATGGGAACGTGATCACCTTATGCCCAAAGAGTTCTGGCGCACCATGGGCGATGCAGGCATTCTGTTAGTCGACATGGAAGAACAATACGGGGCGGCCAATACAAGCTTCGACGTGTCCATGATGGTTCAAGAAGAGATGTGCGCGGCGGGGTATCACGCTCTTGCTACTGGTTACAACATTCATGCAAATATTGTTGCACCATACGTAAACAATATCGGCACTCAAGCACAGCGCGATAAATGGTTGCCTGGCATGGTCACGGGTGAAGTGGTTACGGCTTTAGCGATGACCGAACCGAGCGCAGGCAGTGATCTTGCGGCGTTGCGCAGTAAGGCAATTAAAGAGGGTGATGGGTATGTGTTAAATGGCTCTAAAGTCTTTATCACCAATGGCATACACGCCGATATGGTGATTGTTGCGGCCAAAACTGACCCGAGCGCGGGCGCAAAAGGGGTCTCATTATTTATCGTCGATACCCGTTTAGAGGGTTTCTCAACGGGTAAGAAGATTGAAAAAATGGGTCAGCATAGTAGTGATACCGCCGAGCTGTTTTTCTCAGATGTGCGTTTACCCGCGGATGCATTGCTGGGCCAAGAAGGTCGTGGTTTTGCTTATATGATGGAAGAGTTACCGCGTGAACGTTTGGGCTGTGCAATGCAAGCTCTTGGCCATACCAGAGGCGCATTAAAGATCACCGCTGAGTATGTTACCGAGCGTAAAGCGTTTGGTCAAAAGATAAGTCAATTTCAAAATACACGCTTCAAATTAGCCGAAGTTAAAATTGACTTAGAGCTTTGCCAAGCATTGATCGAGAAGTACATGGCTAAGTTTGACCGTGGCGAGATGACGGTTGAAGACGCCGCCGTGGTTAAATATGCAACAACCGAAATGCAACTACGTGCGGTTAACCAATGCCTGCAACTATTTGGTGGCTATGGCTACACTGATGAATATCCAATTTCTCGTTTTTATCGCGACGCACGAGTTCAAACTATCTACGCAGGTAGCTCTGAAATTATGAAAGAGATTGTCGCGCGCGGTGTCGTCGGGCGATAGTTAAGCAATCAGCGCATTTATCAACGCGGTTACTCAATAGCGCCGCCGTTTATAGCTGCGAGCCTGTAACTTTAAAATTCCTACTTTATGAAATCTCTAGGCTTAGACTTTGGCACAGCCAACTCGTCCATTGCGGTTAGCGATGGTATTAATACTGATGTACTTAGCCTGGACCAAGGCAGTAGTTCAATACCGAGTACTTTCTTTTTTGATTTTGAAGATGATGTAACCTATATCGGTGAAGACGCCTACGACCGTTACTATTTCGGAGATAAAGGCCGGTTTTTGCGCTCGTTCAAGAGTGCGCTCGGCACTAGCACGCTTGAGCATGAAATTCAGATCAAGCGAAACCGGTATACCGTAAAAGATATCATTGAACAGTATTTAGGCATTGTTGTGAGCCGTGCGGAGCTTGATCTACAGCAGCCCATAGAGAGCTTAGTGGTAGGCAGACCCGTGCATTTTGTTGACCATGATCCTGCGGCGGATAGTCGAGCGGAGGCGTCGCTGCGAGATATTGTTCAATATCTTGGGGTGAAAAACGTAGAGTTTCAACTCGAACCTATCGCCGCCGCACTTAACTATGGGGTCACCGTTGATAGTGAGGAGTTAGTGCTGGTTGTCGATATTGGTGCCGGTACTTCTGATTTTTCGGTAGTAAAATTTGCCGCAATAAATCAAGGCCAAGCCGAGGTTATCTCAAATTGTGGCGTGCATATCGGAGGTAACGATTTCGATAAAGTAATCGCGCTGAATCAAGCGATGCCTCTATTTGGTTATAAGCAACGATTTAAGCGCCGAGAGCAACTAGAGGTGCCAAATCATTATTATCAAAATGCATCTTCATGGCATAAAATTGATTTGCTTTACGACCGAAAGGTAATTAGCGCCATGCAGGAAATTAGCCCGCAAGTGTTTGACCCTGAGTTGATCGATCGATTCTTGACTCTACTCAGTACTAGGCAGGTGCATAATGTGTTGGCTGAGGTCGAGCGTATGAAGAAGGCCTATAGTGATAACCATAATTCGGGACTAGGTTCGAGAATAGATTTGAGTTTTCTTGAGCAGGGTCTCGAGGTCAAGATTGATAAAAATAGTTTCCACCATCTGATCGACTCAATGTGCGACGACATCATTAGCAATGCCAAGCAGGCGATTGAATTAGCCGGTTTAGAGGATCATCAAATCGATACTGTCTATGTTACTGGTGGAAGCATGGGCATAAAACATTTGCATGATAAAGTCGTTGAAGAGTTTTGCGAGGCACAAATTGTCGAAGGTGATCGAGCTACATCAGTAGCTAGAGGCCTTGCGTTATACGCTCACCAGATTGGCTTCTAGCTTAGCGCTTTTAATTAAGGTTCCGATGGAAATGTTTCTGCAGACCTTTTCATATAAGTATTTTCAAGATGCGATCGCCGGAGGCTAATTTGCAGCTATGTGACAGCTGCTTAAGTTTAAAAGTGGCCAGCCTGTGTAAAATCCCCGCTTGTTAAAATGTGCCGGGAGCGCCGCCCAATATTTGATTGAGTTATAATCTCATGTGCAATGCTGGGGCAGTTTAGGATTGAGATTCAGCTCTAATTGCAAACTCAGCTCAATCGTGATTTTGCTTTTCGAGTTTTTACAAAGCGGATGACGCACCCTGGAGTCCCTAACCTGGCATTGTTACGTGCCGACATGCTTGATCGCTGAGACCACTTTCGCGCCCACACCTATTATTCGATTGTGATGAGTTTCGCAGAAAGCCAAGACATATCTTTTGGAACCAGATAGTACTCGAAAGCAAAGCACTCTCCGATAATTTGAATTGCATGCTCAGTGGATGCCTCAAATATTGGGTAATATGGAAATTGGTCGTCTTCAACCACAAACCATACCCGCTCTTTTGCATCGGGTACTAACTCTGATAATCGCTCAAAACCCTTGGGGTCAGATGAGGACAAGGCCTCGGATGGCTGTGAAAAGGCTTCCCACCACCATCGCCTATTTCCACCCTCCACAAAGTACCCGATCAGGTCGTTGTATAAAGCTCCGCTTTCATCGTCATATAGGCCGACCTCTTCAGATAGGCCGAGCTTGTTTATGGCTGTTTCTACTTCCTCTAATACTTGGGACATACTTTCCTACGCATGTAACGCTTTTAGCGCAGGGCGTAGCGAACTGGCGGGCTTTTTGGAACAAAAAGTGTGACAGTTTGCGGAGGTCCAGCACGAAGTAGGATTGTGCCTAAACTTGTTATAACCGATTTACCTATATGTTTCTGCGTATGGATGATCTCCTTTTAACCCTAACCATGGAGTTAAATCAGCAAACTCTAACTCAGAGGCAGTAAATTCAATTTCTAACTCTTCTTTTTTACAGTAATCTCCAAAGGAGCGTGAACCTGCAGGCGAAAAAACCCCATTAAAAGAAACCTCAAATAATGAGCCTGACTTATTTAAGATTAATGAGCCAGATTTAAAGTAACCTGAACACGCTGTGCGAGGCCATGCTGAGCCTCCAGTAGTGTAAGCTGCTTTGATATTTTCATTATTAGACAAATTTAAGTCTGTTGGAAAATTTTCAGGGAGCTTAGAAAGCCAAATAGTAAATTTTTTAAAACCCTCATCATCCATGGCCATGGAACCATTTGTATAAGTTCTATAAGCAAAAATTACCCCCTTACCTTTGCTAAGCCTATGAATATATACATTCGCCTCATCCTTTAAAGAATAAAAGTCTTCTGTCTCTAATAGCTTATCCAATAATGTAAGGTACCGATAATCACTAAATTGAGCCTCACCCAGATAAAATGTATCCACTTTATCAATGGACCTGTAAATATTGAGACCTATAAAAGCAATAACTAAAAATAGAAATATAGAACATATAATTTTAAAAATTTTACGAATTATTTTCATATTTCACTTAGGTTTGGTGTTCGCCACAAAAAGTAGACACCCAACTTATGCAGCGATTTACGTTAAAAAGTCTGAACTGCCTAAGCCAATAGCTACAGTTCTTAATAAAGCTGCAAAGGCGACACTTGTTAAGGAGCCAGTTAAATTTGGTCAAC
>JAESTB010000199.1 GCA_016763815.1 Arenicella sp. | reverse complement strand
TAATTATAGGTAAAGGCTTCAATAGGCGCTCTTTAATAAAAACGATTACTGAACCATTCGCAATAAGCTGAAACCTAGCCTCGGCGAGAGCGTCTTTAAACCTGCCTGACTTGACTAACTCGTAAAGTATTCCATTCGTGTATCCGTACAATATATCGCCGTGAATCCCGTTTAGCATTACCTTCACACCGCGCGCTTTTGCTTGACTAAACAGCGCTTGGTTGTAACTCATAAAGGGGTTATATATCGGCCCTAAAGGGTCAAGTGGCGTGTGATTGCTCGGCACGAAGTTGCTCGGCGCGAAGTCGTTCGGCGTTGTATCGGCATAGTCTAGCCAACGTGTATCGCAATTAATCATAACTTGCTCGATACCGTAGGCACTGCAAATAGGGCTAGAATATTGCCGCTCATCAGCGTCTGGATACTGATCGAAGACCCAAGAGTAAGCCGTCAATTGCTGGCCTCTCTTAGCGGTATTAGGCGCCGCAGCGGTATTAAGAGCCTCTGCTATATTAAGAGCCGCCGCGATAGTTATTGGCACCGAGTCCAAACCACCACTAAGCTGCGAACCGACATTGCTGCTGCACCGCAGACGACGCTCAACAGCCTGATTTAGCAGTCGCTTAAACTCGGCGGCATACTCATCATCGGTAGCATACGTTACCCGATACTTAGGATCCGGCTTATAAAAACGTAGGAATTCTAGCGCACCGCTAGTGATCTCCAGCGAGTGCCCAGGGTACAACACCTCAAGACCGTCAATAATACTACTCGGGCCGGATTGCATCTGACTCACTAGGTGACGGCCGACCGTGTCATCATTTAAGCGATAGTCGACTGACGGATGTGCCACCAAGGCCATTTCGTAGCTCGAAGCAAGAATAGTTTTTTGATCAATCCTATAAGCCAAATGCCGCGCTCCCATTCCATCTCTGGCGAGCAACAGTCGGTCAGCCTTAGCGTCATAATCAAGTAATACGAATGGACCTAGCAGGTCGGACAGTAATTCGCTACCGAAGCTTTTTAGATACTCTTGAGCCAGAGCCGCATCACTGATTTTAGAGTCGATGGATTTAGCTAACTTAGCCAATAACTCTGCCCGGTTGTCAAGCCGTCCGTAGAAGGCAAACCAACAGTCTTGGCCGGTCTCTAGAGGCTGTTGCTCGCCATCTTCTTCAGGCAATGTCCAAGTGCTTTGGAAGCCTATCGCGTAATGCTGGTTAACCACTAGCTTTTTTGCGTCATCGCCAAAACGATCAAGCTCGGCCATCATCGCTTGCGCTACGGCCAAATCAAATGGTCGATGGTCTCTATTTATGGCGATGAAAAATGCACTCATAAGGCTATTCTATCAGCAACAAAGGCATAAAAAAGCCTCTCTAGTTTGACTACCCTAGAGAAGCTTTTTAATCGCAGCAAGAACGGCCACGAGTGGCAATAAAGATTAGACTAAAAATTCAACTCAACCCCAACCGAAGCCGAGCGACCTTTGTTTGGTCGTGCACCATAGGGCTGGCGACCAAGAATATCGCGTTGGTCAGTTACATTTTCGACACGGGCAAATAACTTTAATGAATCATTAACTAGGTAATTGCTCGCAAGGTCTACAGTAAGTGCATCGTCAGTACGATCGAACTGACCGCATGATGCTCGTGTGCATACCTCATCAACATAACTTACGTTGACGTTTGCTTGCCAAGCGCCTTGCTCCAAACCCACTGAGAATTGAAATTGTGTTTCCGGAATGTACGGGATCGGGTCGCCAGCGCTAACGTCGCCAAAGAATGCGGTATCAGCAATATCTGTATCGAACTCACCGTCGATATAGGTGAACGATAATTGCGCCGACAACAACATGTTGTCAGCAACTTCGACGCTACTGGATAATAGTGCTTCAACACCGCGAACCGTTGCCGCATCGCCATTAAAGGCGTCTCCTATTTCGCAATTCGAGCCAGAAGACGAGGTGCATTCGCCCAATAAATTCTCGTAGTCACTGCTAAATGCGATTACCTCAGCACGTGTGCGGCCGTTATTAAATCGAAGCCCAAACTCAGAATTTATCGCTTCTTCTTCACGCACGCCAGGTGAATTGCTCGGCGCGGTAAAACCTTTATGCACACCAGCGACAAGCGACAATGAGTCGCTGACTTTATAAATCGCCCCAAGCCCAGGAAGAAAAACACTTGTTTCATTTTCCCGACCATCTCTGAAGGTTCGGTCAGCACCGCCCCTGAAACGTGTGCGACTCTGATCAATATCTTCGTATCGGAAGCCCGGTGTTAGTACCCAATTACCGAACTCGATATGGTCTTGAACATGTACCGCAACCGCTTGCGCTTCTTGAATACGGTTGCCGGCATTGCCTAATTCGCCAATGTCGTTTAACTGCAAGCGGCCGGCAACTTGTTGGTATGTGCTATTGCGCTGCAAACGATCTTCTTGGTCTTCGTGGTAGCGAATACCGGCCTGAATCTGATGGCTGGCCGAGCCAATTTCGGTGCTCCAATCGAGTTTAAATTGAATTCCACGAGAGTAATATTCACGGGCATTCGAACGCAATTGAATGCTGCCCTGCGCGGTATCCAGAGTGCCGTCTAAGATAGCGTTCAACTGGCTCGCATCAAACGTAACATCACCACTACTAAGGCTTTTGCCCAGGTTAACGGCTTGTACAACATTAGACCAACTGGTGCGACTAAAAGACTGGGCATTCGAGCTTCCATCGAGATCTATCCCTTCGGTTCTAAACCAATCACGCTGGTGGTCATTATTATACGCCGTTGCTGACAGGCTAAAACTATCACTCGGCTTATAGCGATATCGTACGATCACTTGCTCGTGTTTAGTTTCAATGTTGTCTAACTCAGACAAGCTGTAACGACGGTAAGCCTGATCTCTAAAATCCGCATCGGTTAATCCTAAATAGCTCTGATTTGATTGTTGATCCGCTTTTTGCAACTTCAGCGATACTGAGTGAGCGCTTCCCTCTGGTGCATAAGCCAGCTTCAGAGTGTAATCAGTGACGTCAAGACCCGTATCGGTAGTCGAACGATCAATAGTCTGAAAACCATCAGACTGCCATTGGTGAACTTCAAGCAAGTAGCCCAAACCAGAATCTAAGGTATCGGCATAAGTAGCGTGCAGACGTGCGGTTGAATCTTCGCCCAGTTCTAGTAAAACTTTACCTCGCGGATCTTTCGGGATCGCAGTAGACACCATATTCAATGCACCGCCAATAGTGTACGGGCCTTGAGTAATAGCCGAAGGGCCTTTAATAACTTCGAACGCTTGCATGCGCCCCGCGGTGGGGAAATAGTAGGCCGATGGCGCCGAATATGGTGCTGGCGCGATCAAAATATTATCTTCAAGTAGAGTAATGCGGCCACTGCGTTCGGTTGCCACACCACGAATGCTGATATTTGGCCTTAAGCCATAGCCATCTTCAATCTGAATCGAGACACCTGGAACTTCACGAGAAATACGCTGAATGTCGCTGTACTCAAATTTATCGAGCGTGTCTTCGCCGATGTAGTGGGCAGAACCGGTAATTGAATCGATCGCGTCACGCGAACCAATGGTTATCACCTCTTCTAATGGTTCCGATGCAGGGTCAGCAAAAGCAACACAAGGAACAATACTAAGGGCAAACGCGCCGCTTATCACGCGCATAATAAAACTGAGCCGGAACTGCTTATTCATAATTTAAGGATTCTATTTATTAAGTTGGCTAACAACGTTAAAAGGGCTGTTCCCAGCCTTTCTGTGTATCGGGCGAACTATAAAACCTTAAAGCTTAATTTGCAATCGCAAATGCGAACAATTCGTATTGATATTTAGATCGGAGTATTGCGCAATGCCTCTTGCCGCTTAGCCAGTAGAAACATCCAACCCAATGGGCTTTAGCAAGCTTCCCTTTCGTTGCTTGCCGAAGTCGTCGGAAAACGCATCATTTGCCCAAGCCTCTTTACCGTTGATTAACACCAATGGCACCACGCCATTGGAGCGGTTGACGAGCTGCGGATGCTGATACTCCTCACGAAAAATACGTTCGACATTAGCTTCGCCATCGTAGTTCGCTAGTTGTTTAGGATCGATTAAAATCAAGTCGGCAACATCGCCTTGGTAGATCGAACCACGATCAACTGCAAACAAATCAGCCGCATCCTTGGTCAGCCGCTTGACCATATAATTGGTATCTTGCTCTCCTCCTTCTGATGCCAACTTCAGGCTACGAAGGTTTACATCGTAAAACGCCATATTGGTTAAATGGGCACCGCAATCGTTAAACCCTGGCAGTAACTTCGGGTCCATCAGCAGCTCACGCACGATCTTGATATCGCGATTCGCAGTGATCGTGTACCACGAAATTTCGGTATCGAAAGTACGCAGTATTTGCAATACGAAGTCTGCTTCATCAGAGACCCAAAAGAAATCTCGAGAGACAACTTCTTGCTCGGCTACACTAAGCTCAGTGGTTGAGGTTTCGCGGCGAAATTCAAGCACTCGATCGAGAACAGCTTGAAAGGTCATACCCTCCCATTCTTTCAGGGGGCACAGGTCAATCGTCATGCTCTCTAGGTCTCGATCAAACGCGTAGTCTTCTAATCGCAGTAATCGCTTAGCTCTTGCCAATCCGAAGCCAGACTTGCCTTTCATCCACATGGCCCTGAAGAGCTTTATATATTCAGGGTCTTGAAGAATTTTAGAACGTGCCGCCCGGTCATCCAAATCAGTCTCGTTCAACGCACGCAATTCAGGTATTTCTTCAGCGATCGGTGTTACCGCTCCATCAGACCAAATCTTGAAGCGCGCACCGAGCGCCTGCATATAAAACTCGCCACCGAGAAACTTTGAATTCAACAGTCGTGATAGCAAGCGCGCCATCTTGATCAAGTTACGATTAGTGCTGACGTCCAATGCAGCAACCACGGTGGTTTTGAGCGGCTTGCCGTGTAGACGAGCGCACGACAATAGAAACATCTTGAGCACTTTCACGGGGCTGTCTTTAGGCGGGGTCGCTTGCCATAGCATGCCCGCGTCGCGAACGACCTGAGTGAGTTGTTTGATCTCGCCATACTTAGCAAATTGAGTGGGGATTGTCTTATGACAGTATGGTTGATTGGCTAAGTAATGGAACGGCAGAGAGTCGGTTGAAAACCCGGCGTAACCGATCTTCAGACCGTCACGCAATAGGCGCTGCATGTCGTTAATCTCCGCTTGCGTTGGATCACGTGTAACACTAGCCTTAAAGCCCATTGATTCGATACGCAACATTGAATGCGGAATCATGGTTATCACATTCGGCCCGAGATTAAGCTGCTCTAGGTGATCGAGATATTCCTGTGGCGTATTCCAGATTACTTTGTCGGCACATGCCCTGAGCACTGGTTTAGGTATATTTTCGACGCGCGCATAACAATCAACAATTGGGTCAACCTCACCTTCCCGCTGATTTCCAAAGGCTAAGCCTAAGCTGCAATTCGAAATAACGACTGACGTGGTGCCATGGCGGGTAGATTCTGGCAAGCCAGGTGCAACCTCCAACTCGAGATCGTAATGAGTATGGATATCGAACAGCCCTGGCATAGCCCAAAGACCGGTCGCGTCAATTACTTTCTTTGCACCGGCGATGTCTAACGATTGGCCACGTTTAACCACCAAACCATCTTTAATAGCGATGTCTTCGGTTACTGGGTTTTCACCGTTGTTGAATACGCGTGCGTTCTGAATAACGATGTCAAATGGTTTAGTCATAGGGTTAATTATCTAGGTTAGTTTTTGCTTGGTTCTGAATAAAATAGCTAGCCAGCATTTTTGCGCCGACCTCGAGAGCCTCTTTGCGGTCTCTCTCGGTCGAGTTATAAAGGCTGGAGTGAAAGACCAATCGATGCACCAGACCCTCTGCCATGGCGAATAAATTCTCGGCAATCAATTCAGCATTGGAAATATTAAAGGTGTTAACGAAGGTTAAAACCCGCTTTTTCAACACCGCCTCACCTTGGTCCATGATCGTTTGCAATTTGGGGTCTAAGGCTCGACGCTGTTCAAGAACTTGATGTAACTCTGGATCACCCGCATGAAACTGATATACAAACATCAATGTGTCAGAAAATTGCCCTTCTATATCAAGCCTAGCCCCAATTATAGTCAGTTGAGCCTCATTTACCGCTTTCAACTCAAGCAGCCCAATCTGCTGATGTAAGCCATCAAAACGAGTGCTCGCAATTACTCGTAAGATCTCGTTCTTATTGTCAAAATATTGGTAAAACGTGCCCGTCGCTACCTCCGCCACAGAAGCGATTGACTTAGCAGTCGCCACTTCAAAGCCAATGCTCGAAAACTCGGCTGTGGCCGCATCGATTAGTGCTTGACGTTTTATCAACGCCCGTTCTTGAGTTGGTAAAATTTTCATATATATTGAGATCTCAGCATAAGTCGACGAACGGATAGTAATGCCTGTAGCTATTTTTATTGGGGTTTAAACTATTTGTATTGGGGTTGAAACTCCTTCACTTTTGGTTGAAGAACTTGCCAATAGCTCGCTATTGGCTGCGTTTCCCGCCTCAATTGAAGACAATTCAAACACTTTTCATCTCGTCACCGAACTATACAGAGG
>JAESTB010000198.1 GCA_016763815.1 Arenicella sp. | reverse complement strand
TTGATGAAAGTGCTCCTGATTATGCGATAGAGCTGCCGCATGGTTACACCTATTCTGGGCATCCAGTCGCGTGTGCCGCCGCATTGGCGTCTTTGGATATTATCGAAAATGATGGCTTGATTGAAAATGTTAATTTGCTAAGCCCGAAATTTGAGGAAGCGGTTCACAGTCTAAAAGGTTTGCCTTTTGTCACTGACATTAGAAATTTCGGCTTGGCTGCAGGTATTACTATTGAGTCCTACCCTGGTGAACCGGCTCGGCGACCTTATGAAATCGGTATGAAGTGTTTGGAAAAAGGATTTTATGTGCGCTACGGCGGCGACACTATCCAGCTTGGAATTCCCTTTATCTCAACTGAAGATGAAATAGACTTACTGGTAAACGCACTTGGAGATGCTATTGGTGAGCTTTGATATTTTTGTTGGAGTGTGGTTGAATTATTGCAGCTATGCTGGACAGTGCTATTGTACCATTTTGAAATACAAAATATAAATGTTGAGCTTTATTTTAGCGTGACATTGCAAAAGGAAAAATTATGAATGATTTGAGGATTAAGGGTAACCGTCTTTGGGATAGTATAATGGAGATGGCCAAGATAGGAGCTACCAAAAAAGGCGGCTGTAACCGTCTGGCGTTAACCGACCTTGATCGCCAAGCGCGAGACCTTTTTTGTGAATGGTGTATCAGCGTGGGGTGTGACATTAGTGTCGACCAAATCGGAAATATTTTTGCCAGGCGGTCTGGGGTCGATGATACGCTGCCAGCTGTGTGCACGGGAAGTCACTTAGATACGCAACCCACCGGGGGTAAGTTTGACGGAGTATATGGTGTGCTTTCCGGTGTTGAAATTCTGCGAACCTTGCATGAGAATAATGTAAAAACTAAGGCTCCCATAGAAGTATCCGTTTGGACCAACGAAGAAGGTTCTCGATTTTCACCCGCGATGCAAGGGTCTGGGGTTTACGTTGGGCGATTTTCGTTAGAAGAGGAGTGGGACAAAAGAGATATAGATGGCATTAGATTGAAAGATGAACTTGAACGGATAGGCTATCTTGGTGATCAAAAAGTCGGCAGCCGTAATATGGGTGCATTTTTCGAAGCACATATCGAGCAAGGACCGATACTTGAAGATGAAAATATCGATATCGGTGTAGTAAGATTAGGTCAAGGAATCCGGTGGTATGATGTAGAAGTGGTTGGCAGAGAATCTCATGCCGGAACCACCCCAATGCACTTACGCGCCGACGCAATGGCCGCATCGGCTGACATTATCAGTCAAATAGAGCAGTTGGCTGGCCGTAACGCGCCGAATGCAGTTGCAACAACAGGGTTTATGCAAATCTACCCTAATTCTCGCAACACTATACCGGGGACCGTGAATTTTAGTGTTGATTTGCGTAACCCTGATGCCGATATTTTAGCGGCAATGGATAAGGAGTTTCAGGCGTATTGTAAAAAGCTAGCGGCTGATCGTGGCGTTATAGTCAATGTAGATCATTTTTGGTACTTCGAGCCTGTTGAGTTCAAGGCGTCAGATAACGTTAAAATTGCAGCTGAAAAAATGGGCTATTCCCACATCGATATTTATGCGGGTGCTGGGCACGATGCCTGCTACATGGCCGATATTGTACCTTCAGGGATGGTTTTTACACCCTGCGAAGGCGGTATTAGCCACAATGAAATTGAAAATACAACCCCAGAACAGTGTGAGGCGGGTTGCAATGTCCTTATGCACGCAATGTTAGAATCTGCTGGCTTAGTTTCAGTCGGTGATTGAACTTCTTAGATAAAAGTTTAATCGATCAAAAAAATTGCTTACCCTATATCGCTTAATTTTCAGATAGAAACCTCCATGAATAAAAATAAAAATAAATATGAAACGCTAATCAATAAAGATACCTTAGATCCTCGGTTATGGAATGATGATTTAGAGCCAGCGGAGGAATCGAAGCGAACATGGAGTGCCTTACACATAATGTCACTTTGGATCGGGATGGTTATTTCGGTTCCGGCCTACTTACTGGCCTCTGGATTAATGCAACAAGGGATGAATGCGGCGCAGGCCATTTTGACTGTGCTACTAGGTAATGTAATTGTCTTATTGCCAATGATTCTTATTGGTCATGCTGGTGCTAAGTACGGAATACCTTTTCCTGTATTGCTGCGTTCATCGTTTGGAACCATAGGGGCGCGTTTACCTGGCATATTGCGCAGCTTAGTCGCCTGTGGATGGTTTGGTATTCAGACATGGGTTGGCGGCTTCGCGATATACCAAATATTAAACGGAGTAATGGGGAATGCATTGACAGGGGCAGCGATACCCTTCCTCGGAATTGATGTTGCTCAACTATTCTGTTTTCTATCTTTTTGGGCGATGCAGTTATACTTTATTTATAAAGGAATGGAATCTATTAAATGGCTTGAGACATTTGCTGCCCCGTTATTGATTTTTATCAGAGTGGTATTGTTTTATTGGGCTTATTCGAATACCAATGGGCTAGATAATTTGTTTAGCCAGCCATCGATGTTTGATGAAGGTGGCGAACGTGCAGGTGAATTTTGGAGTGTTTTTTGGCCAAGTTTAACGGCGATGGTCGGTTTTTGGGCAACACTAACGCTTAATATTCCAGATTTCACTCGTTTTTCTCGCAGTCAGCGTGATCAAATGATCGGGCAAGCGGTTGGATTACCCATACCAATGGCACTCCTCGCGCTTGTGAGTGTTTCTGCAACATCGGCTACCGTAATTGTGTTTGGAGAGCAAATATGGGACCCAGTTGACATTGCGGGTCGTCTTGGTGGAGTAACTGCGATCTTTGGTTTGGTCTTGTTGATCATTGCAACGATAACAACCAATTTAGCGGCTAATGTGGTTGCGCCAGCGAATGGGTTTGCGAATTTGTCACCGAATAAAATATCATTCCGCATGGGAGGGTTTATTACTGCTGGCCTTGGTATCGCAATTATGCCTTGGAAGTTGATGGAATCAGCAGGGTCTTATTTGTTTGTTTGGCTGGTTGGTTATTCTTCTTTACTCGGTCCAATTGCTGGTATTTTGATTGCAGATTATTTCTTTGTGCGGAAACGCCAACTTAACGTGCAGATGTTGTATACCAAAGGTGGCGAGTATGAATATTGTAATGGATGGAACCTTGTTGCCTTACTTGCCTTAGCGCTCGGAGTCGCACCTAATATTCCTGGGTTTTTAAATGCCGGCGGATTTATTGAAGCCGCACCGGCTTTCTGGATAGGGTTGTATAACTATGCTAGGTTTGTTGGCGCATTGGTGGCCGGTACGACTTATTATCTAGTAACTAAATTAGTGTTCAGAAAGTCTTCTTCTTAAGAGCTTTAGTACGCACACTAATGTAATCGGAAAACAATCTATTTCCTTAGGTTCTTATGAGTTAACTATTCTTCGTGTGACGCGCTGTTGTTCTTTCAACAGCGCTTAACACCGGGAGAACTTAGCAAGTGTTTTGCCTACATTGTAAGTTGTAGTATTTGCAAACATAACGTTGCAATTAAATGGTTTACCATCCTCTTCAGCTAATGAATAATTCCCGATAAGCGAAATATGAAATATTTTAACGACGAAATCAGAGGTAAGAAATGTTGAATTTAGGTCACTTGATCGATGGTAAAGATGTGCAAGACAATTCAAGAGTGCAGAAAATTTACAATCCTGCAACAGGTGAAGTCAGCAAGACAGTTGCTCTTGCATCAAGAAAAACTGTCGAGCAAGCAATTGCATCGGCAGAGCGAGCTTATCCTGCATGGCGAGATACGCCGATTCAAAAACGTGCTGCAGTGATGTTCCGTTTAAAGGCATTGCTTGAAAAAAACGCAGACAAGATTTGTGCATCTTTGACTGAAGAACATGGCAAAGTAACCGATGATGCGATGGGCGAATTGCAACGCGGCATTGAAAATGTAGATTACGCTTGCGGTGTTCCTGAACTGTTGAAAGGAGAGTTCAACCGCAACGCAGGCCCAGGAATAGATTCGTGGAGTGACTTTCAACCACTTGGTGTTGTTGCCGGCATTACACCTTTTAATTTCCCTGCAATGGTTCCATTGTGGATGTGGCCGATGGCGGTTGCTTGTGGCAATGCCTTTATTCTGAAACCTTCGGAAAAAGACCCTTCAGCGGCTTATTTAGTAGCTAGTCTTGCGCAAGAGGCAGGGCTTCCTCCTGGTATCCTTAACGTCGTCAATGGAGATAAAGAAGCGGTAGATACATTACTCCATGATACTCGTGTAAAGGCGATAAGCTTTGTGGGTTCAACACCTATCGCAGAATATATATATGCTACGGGCTCGGCTGCCGGTAAAAGAGTTCAAGCATTGGGTGGAGCTAAGAATCATGCGGTGGTCATGCCAGATGCGGATTTGGAAATGGTGTCTAACGCCGTTATGGGCGCAGCCTATGGCTCATGCGGTGAGCGCTGTATGGCGATTTCGGTTGTTGTTGCTGTTGGTGATTCTGTAGCCGATAGTCTAATTGAAAAACTAACGCCAGCTCTGCATGATTTAAGGGTTGGTGCCGGTACTGATAAAAATATGGACATGGGGCCGTTGATAACGGCTGAGCATAAGGGAAAGGTAGTCGGTTATATTGAAAGCGGTGTGTCTGAAGGCGCAACCCTCGTGGTCGATGGTCGCGAAAAAAGTATCACAGGAAGTAACAATGGATTTTTTCTAGGTGCTAGTTTGTTTGATAATGTCACTTCGAATATGACGATATATCAGGAGGAAATCTTCGGTCCAGTGCTATGTATAGTTAGAGTGAATTCGTTCGAGGAGGCCCTCAATCTTGTGAATGAACATGAGTACGGAAACGGAACATGCATTTTCACTCGTGATGGTGAAGCGGCACGCCAATTTAGCGATAAAGTTGAAGTTGGTATGGTAGGTATCAATGTGCCAATTCCTGTCCCCGTTGCTTTCCACTCGTTTGGTGGTTGGAAAAGATCACTGTTTGGAGACCTGCATGCGTACGGCCCTGACGCGGTGAGATTTTATACTAAACGAAAGACCATTACTCAGAAATGGCCTTCTTCAGGGAATCTGGAAGGACCGTCGTTTAGCTTTCCAAGTTGAACTCAAGACGAAAGTAGTGCTTCTTTAACGCAGTGTAAAATACCTTAATCGAGCAAGGCCATAATTTAATGCTCTTCGGCATGGGCAGGTTCTCAACCGTCTTGGTGTTTGTTACCGGCTTGATGTTTACGCTGGCGAGTAAACTGATGTCCGAAAGAGGACTAAACACGTCCTCTTTCGTTACGGCAGAAGGCTCGACAACAAAAGTGAGCTAGCGGGTATCGATGTAAGTAGTGGTGTTTTCTCATGCCTGTCTTTATTCCCTGACATGCTAGCTATCTCGGGCTTCTAAAAAATTAGACTTAAGTCGCGTGGAGAAAGATTTATTAAATGCTGTTGGACTCAAAGCGGCTTTAATAGTGTTAGGAAGCGCTATGCTCATGATTGCTATTAATTTATATCTTCCTCTTCACGGGATAGTTCTATAAATCGATTCAAATGGAAGTCGTTATTACCGAATTGTACTTCGATGGTAGTAAGACGTTTAAAGTAATGACTAATATCGAGTTCATCCGTTACGCCTGAGGCCCCATGTAACTGAATGGCTTCTTGGGCAATTTTTCTCGCAGCAATACCAACGCGATATTTTGCCGCTGAAATTTCCTTGGGTGCAATGCCATGATTTTCATCTGACATTACCACCGCATACATCATTGATGATTTTGCTTGTTCATACTCAATTAACATATCGGCCATTCGATGTTGCAGTGATTGAAAACTGCTCAAAGAAACACCAAATTGCTTACGCGTTTTACAGTGTTCTAAGGTCTTTCTATTTAATTCGCCCATAGCCCCAATTGCCTCAGCACACAATGCAAGGGTTGCCGCATCGACCGCAGCCTCGATACCTGGTAGAACTTGTCCCAGCTCGCCAATATTAGCTGACCGTTCCACAAATACGCCGTCTAGAATTACTTCTGCGGCGGCGTGGCTATCGATATTTTTATAACGGTGTATACTGAGTCCTTCGAGGTCAGAGTCGAGTAAAAAAAGGGATATGCCTCCTTTAGAGTTTTCAGCGCCACCGGTTCTGGCGCTAATCAATATCTTATCTGCATCGCCACCATTTAAAACAAAGTTTTTTCTACCTGTTAGGGAGAAACCCGTTCGCCTAGGGTATGCCCTGGTCGAGACGTAGGAGAGATCATAGCGCCCCAGCGGCTCATACAAGCCACTTGCATAGGTCAACGCTCCAGAAATTATTTGTGGAAGCAGTTTCGCCTTGGCTGATTCACTGCAGGTTTCAACAATGAGTCTGCCACTAAGTATCTGACTGGCAAGGATAGGTTCAATCACCAGTCCTTTGCCGATCTCTTCCATCAGCATCATGGTATCAAGAGCCGTCCCACCGTTGCCTCCATCTGTTGCTTTAAACAGAGCCTTGAAGCAACCTAGTTCAGCCATCCGCTGCCAATGTACATTACTAAATCCCTCTGCCGAGGCTAACATATTTCTTCGCTCAACTTGGTCGTACTCAGAATCTATGAATCTAGTTATGCTTTCTTTAAGTTCTAACTGCATTTGCGATGGAGTGAAGTTCATTTCTCACCTCGTTTCTCATTCAGATCAAAACCCAACACGTCTTTGCAGATAATGTTTTTTTGAATCTCGCTGCTGCCACCGAATAACGACGCCTTGCGATTATTGAAGTAGAGGCGCGCCGTATTTATTGTTTGTTTTGGAATAATTTGAGTTCCCGCAAATTTTTCTGCAGACTCTGGATCTATAAATGGAAGGACGTATAAGCCCGCGAGCTCAACAAAAAGTTCATCTATCGACTGTGAGACACCGGTACCGACAATTTTGAGAATTGAAGACTCGGGGCCAGGATCAGTATCGTTACTCTCGGCGATGAGTGTTCTAAACTCGGTAAATTCGAGCGCGGTTAACTCTATTTCAGTGCGTGCTAATTTGGCTGAGAAACGAGGGTCATCCATCAAGCTGCCATGTCCAGTTAATGTGTCGTGGGCTGCCTTCTTTAATTCCTGTAGACGATTTTTAGAAACAGCAACATGCGCTAACTTGGCTCGCTCATGATTTAAAAGTGTTTTCGAATAGGTCCAGCCTTTGCCTTCTTCGCCAATTCTATTCTCAATCGGAACACCAACGTTTTCAAAAACAACCTCATTCATCTCATGCGCACCATCCATACTAATGATCGGAGTGACGGTGATACCAGGGCTATCCATCGGAATAAGAAGGAAGCTTAGGGCGTCATTATTTACTGTTTGAGGTGAACCCGTTCGTACTAGGCAAAATATCCAATCTGCGTGCTGAGCATAGGTGATCCATGTTTTAACGCCAGTTACGATGTAGTAATCTCCGTCTATAACTGCCGTAGTTTTCAGAGAAGCCAAGTCCGACCCGGCTTCAGGCTCTGAATATCCCTGACACCACCAAACATTGCTGGCTAATATATCAGGTAAAAAACGTTCTTTTTGAGCGTCGTTGCCATAGGTGTAAATCACCGGGGCAACCATGTCTAGACCAAATGGAATTACTTCAGGAGCTGCCGATATTGCGCACTGCGCCGCCCATATATGTTTTTGAATTGCACTCCATTGACAGCCGCCATATTCGTATGGCCAATCTATCGCTGCCCAACCCTGCTCATAAAGAATTTTTTGCCACCGGACATGATCTTCTTTTTTTAGCGCTCTGCCCTGCAATACCTTTTGCTTAATATTTGATGGGAGTTCACTAGCTAAAAAATCTTTAACATTTGCCTCAAAGGCCTTTTCTTCGACGGTTAAGTTAATCTTCATAATGGTGTATTGAGCATATTCTACTTCTATCCAGGTTTAGACTATCCAAGAATCTTTAATATGCCAAACCGAGCACCAATTTTACGGACATAGACTCCAGGTCGGATAACATTTGCATATTATGGCTCACCGTTGTTTCGAGCATCAATTCATAAAAACATATTACCAGAAGTCTAGTGTTTTAACAGAGATGCTTTGTCAAACTATTCCCAGGCAGAAATTGTTTTAGAACATTTAATTGACTCTTTTGCTGGTTTTGGTCGGTTAACTTTGGGAAGGTTATTTTAAGCCATAAAACCTGCAGATGACCATGTTCAGTTAAGAGCATTGCCTGTTACTCTGATTGCCGAATGTAGTTGGAGTTTAATGTCTGTGGTGGTTAAAGAATCTAAAACTCAGCGTGTTTTTGCATTTAGCGTATGGGGATGTTATTTGTACCTCTGCCGCTAAATTCTGCTTGCCTATGCCTTCAATGGCATTCAACCCTAGGCGAACTTACCAGAGATGGTTAATTTAGCTCTTCTGTTAGCTTGACCATTTTTTCTGTACTCTGGCTCAAATTTCTTAGTTGCATCCTTACTACGCCTTGCTTGTCGACTAGGGTAATGGCATTTGAATGCGCGATATCACTTTCACCCATTGGCTTGTAGCGAACATCAAATAGAGCCGACAGCGTTAAAACATCGTCTGCTGTACCGACTAAAATTTGCCAATTTTGATCATCCAAATCCTTGTCGATCATATACTGCTTTACTCGCTCAACGGTGTCCCGCTTTGGGTCGAGGGTCACAAGCGTAACGATAGTCTTTTGCTTAGCGTCTTTGGAAAGCGCATTCACAATCGACCTAATACGCGTGATGATGATTGGGCAAGTATGCTCGCAGTAAGTGTAAACAAAGGCCACCAGCCGCACCTCACCTTTTAGCTCGGTGATATTGAAGGTTTCCCCATGCTGGTCTTGCCACGATGACTCAATATGGTAGATGGATGTGTCTGGCAACGTCTGGTTGGCGCCGTCGCTGTCTGCCTTGGTAATACTGGGCAGTAATAGGAGCATACAAAATGGCACCGATAAGCTAATAGTTTTCATAAAGTTAAATTGTTAAACGTTTAGAGATCTTTAGCGCATCTAAAGCCTAAAGAGTTCAAGGTGTAATTGGCGGTATAACTACTGCGTAATGCATAGCGCATAAAGGCCGCATAATCTGATGGGTCAACGGCCGAGGCCGCTCCGGCACCGCAAAACAATTGTTTGTCTAAGGCGCTATCGCCTCGTGACTCCCCTGTGACCAAAGCGGTGTTGAAATCGCGGACCATTTCCCAAACTACGCCGTGCATACCATGCACACCCCAGTAATTGGCTTCGCCTTCGCTGACATTGGGCAAGCCTGCACTCGCTGGCATTGAGTACCATCGCAAGATTCTTTCACGAAACTCGGCACTGCGGCTACCGTCAATATGGCTAGCGCTGGCACGCGCAGCGTATTCCCATTCATCGAGCGTGGGCAGGCGTTTGTTTTGGGCTTTGCAATAAGCCATGGCCGCGAACCAAGACACGTTTACTACCGGTTGGTTGGCAATGTCTTCGGTATTTGAGAGTTCAAATTGTTGTAAATAGGTACTCTCTGCAAAGATCGGCTTTATGTTTTGCTTGCTCCATTTTGTTGTGCTTTTGGTGAAATTCAGAAACTGTTGATTGTTAACTTGGAACTTATCTGAATAAAAAGGGGCTACTGTAATTACCTCGGCGCTACCTTCTTGCTTGTACAAGGCGGTGTAGTTGCCGCCGTCTATACGAGCCATCAGTGTGTTATCCCGATTCGACGGCAGCGTCGCAAATGTATCTAATGCTGTCAAAGGCAATACCAGATAAACCAACAAGCCTATAGGACACCTATTGTTTATGCTGAATTTAATCAGTGGCCTCCGCGAATTTCAGCGACATTATTAGGCGTTATTTCTCCACCATTATTGTTCCAAGTGTTGAGAACATAAGTCAGCACATTCGCTATCTGCTCATCATTTAAGTTAACCGCTGGCATCACTCCATTATAAGATTCGCCGTTAACAACTATCTTGCCAGACAAGCCATTTATCAACGCGCTAATTGATTTTTTAGGATTGCCGAGTAAATAGTCTGAGCCAGCCAGCCGTGGGAATGCACCTTTTATACCTTCGCCGTTACTTTGATGACATGCCATGCAGTTTTGTTGATAAATTCGTTGTCCAAATTGAACTCGCTGTGCAAGCGAGGCTGCTTTAACCGGCGGTGGAGCATTCTGCGTGATGGTTTGAATAGCGCCGCCCTCAGGGAGATAGACTGAATCATCTTGTTTGCCGGAATAAATTACCAAGTCGTCATCGCCTTCAACTTTTATCATCCCCAGAGCTCCCTTGTTAAATGCTCGAAAAATTGAGTGGTCTACTAGGATGAACGTGCCGGGCACATCGACTTTAAAATCGACAATCGTTGAGCCACCAGCAGGCACTAGGGTGGACTGAACGTTACGGTTGATCATCTCGCCACCCTCGATATAAACAGCATCAAAGATTTCGCCGATAACATGGAACGATGACACCAAATTTGGCCCGCCATTACCAACATAAAGCCGAATCGTTTCCCCCACCTTGGCATTAATAGCGTTATCACCGACCAATGCGCCGACCGAACCATTAAAAACAACGTAGTCGGGGATTTCGGTTAGGGCTTCTTCCATATCGAAAGATTGTAGGCCTTCATCGCCGTATTTTCCTTTGGTATAAAACTCGCTCTGCATAACGTAGAACTCTTTATCTACCTTGGGCAAACCGCCTTGTGGCTCAACCAAAATCAAGCCGTACATGCCGTTGGCGATATGCATGCCAACGGGTGCGGTAGCACAGTGGTAGACATATAGGCCTGGATTAAGTGCTTTGAATGAGAAGGTAGAAGAATGCCCGGGTGCGGTAAACGAAGATGTGGCACCACCACCAGGCCCCGTCACGGCATGTAAATCGATATTGTGTGGCATTTTACTGTCTGGTCGATTGTTTAAATGAAACTCAACTTCATCGCCTTCTCGCACACGAATAAAGCTGCCGGGCACGGTGCCACCAAAAGTCCAGAACGTATATTTAACGCCATCGGCTAAACGGCCAATCTCTTCTGTGGTATCTAGGTTCACCACCATTCTTGCCGAGTAGTCGCGGGTGATGGGTGGCGGTACGTGTGGTGCTGCGGTCAAAACAGCCTGCTCTATCGGTAGTTCCTTTGCGTTGAGCTGGTTGCCGGACATAAAGGCGGCCGCTATTAATAGTAGGGTGACTGCTTGTTTGACGTTGTCGAACATTATCATTTCCTCACGCATTAATTGAACTTCAATATTCAACCTTATGTCAGTAGCCGTGGATGTTCCTTGACCGAGATCAATAATTAAACATAACATGGCCTATTCAATCAATGATGTCTGCGTAACACTGGGAATAACGATGAACCAGAAAATTGATCAAGTTCGTGCTCTGCATCTATTTGAGGCTCTTTCAGATCAACAGTTTGTCGAACTGGTGAATAAGTCTAGGTCAGTAACGCTTAAAAAATCCGAGTCGCTGTTTCATATGGGAGATAATGCGTCATCGTTTTGTGTATTAACGTCAGGAGGCCTTAAACTGACGGTGAATTCTCCTCAAGGAATTGAGAAAGTGATGATGATTGTACGCCCGTTTGAATTGTTTGCCGAAGCCATTATGTTTATGGAGAAACATCAGTACCCAGTAAACGCAATCGCATTACAAGACAGCGAGGTAATATGCTTTGACAACAACGCGTTCGTCGGCTTTCTACGAGACTCTCCTGATTTGTCACTGAAAATGTTGTCATTACTAAGTTTGCGCTTACACAAGCAAATTAATGAGATCGAAATTCTATCGACACAAAACTCTACTTCAAGGGTGCTGAATTATCTCAGCACTATGATCACCGACGACGGCAGTAATAGTGCCGCGGTGATGCTTGATACATCAAAAAAGAATTTAGCCTCGCGGCTGTCGATTGCACCTGAAACCCTGTCGAGAATATTACACAAGCTTACCCAAGACGGCATTATTGAAATAGAAGGCCGATGCATTACTGTCGCTGATATTAGCAAGTACCGACGCTATCTATTTAATGAATAATTAACTTGAGAATGTTTAGTTCACAACGGCTTGCGAATTACTTTTAACATCACTTTTTGTGCGCGCCAGTGTGAATATGAACATCACTAATGCAAAGGCACCAACGGAAAATACTATGTCACCAGGAACGCGTGCCCAAACAAAAAATTCCATCAAATCGCTGTGTACGAATTCAGCCGACCGAGCATACCAATAACCATGAGTATATGAGTTAATTGTTTGCCAAATACCGGCTGGTAATAAGGACATTAGCAACATCATTACGAGCCCAATATTGAAGCTCCAAAACGACAGCTTCAGCCATTTTTCATTCCAAACCTTATGCTCAGTCAGGCCGCGCAAGCAAAACAACATTAAGCCAATCCCCAACATACCGTAGACACCGAATAGAGCCGCATGTGCGTGTGTGGCCGTGGTATTCAGGCCTTGCATGTAGTACAAAGCTAACGGCGGGTTAATTAAAAAGCCAAGTAGCCCCGCACCAATAAAGTTCCAAAATAAAACGGCGGAGAAGAACATTAATGGCCACTTATAATATTCAATCCAAGGGGCTTTCGATTCAATTTTAGCGTGATTGTAGGCTTCAAACCCAATCAACACTAAGGGTATTACTTCAAACGCCGACATCACGCCACCAATCGCTAACACTGAGATCGGTGTGCCGCTGAAATAGAGGTGATGAAAGGTTCCTAATACTCCAGCGTTTAGAAAAATAATGGTCGTAAATAACACTGAAATTACGGCGGTTGTATAACGCAGCAGCCCAAGGCGCACAAATAACACCGCAATAATAGTAGTTGCAAAGACTTCGAACACACCTTCTACCCATAGGTGCACTACCCACCAGCGCCAATACTCCATAATACTAATATGCGTTTCTTGCCCGTACATCAAGCCGGCACCATAGAGTAAAGCGATAGCGGTTGAGGCAACCACCAGCAAAAATATTAACGATTTGTGGTTTCCTTGACGCAATGCGGGCAGCAGCGCTCTTACCATTAAGGTGAGCCATAACAGCAAGCCGATGAGCAGAAATATTTGCCAGAAACGGCCTAAATCTATGTATTCATAGCCCTGATGTCCAAACCAGAAACTGTTTGTGAGGCTCTCGAAATACTGCTTGATACCAAGCCATTCGCCGGTCATTGAGCCGACTACAATAATCAGTAAGCAGAAAAATAGAAAGTTAACTCCGAAGCGCTGAAATTTTGGCTCCTTACCAGCGATTAGTGGTGCAAAATATAGGCCGGTCGCTAGCCAAGCGGTGGCGATCCATAATACCGCGAGCTGAGTATGCCAAGTTCGTGATACCGCGTATGGTAAGTACTCCGCTAACGGGAAGCCATAGAAGTCTTGCCCTTCAACGGCATAGTGAGCGGTGACGATACCAAGGAATATCTGCGTGGCGATGAGTGCGATTACGGTCCAAAAATACTTTTCGGTAGCCCGCATAGAAGGCGTGATAGTGATTCCGCCGAGTAGGTTAACGTCAGCAACGCCTTCCTCAGGCTCCATATCGTCACGCCAGGCATCGTATTGGCCAGCATAAAACCAAACCAATAGGCCAATGCCACCGAGTAGCAGCATTATGCTAACAATGGTCCAAACAAACAGTGACGCCGAAGGTGTGTTGCCGACCAAGGGGTCATGTGGAAAATTGCTGGTATACGACACGGTTCCTTGCGGTCGTAGTGTTACTGAGCTCCACGAGGTCCAAAACACAAAACCGGTAAAAGCATGCAAGTTATCGTCAGACAGCGCCAGTGATTTTGCGAATGCGTACTGCTCTTTTAAGGCATTCGCTTCGGCTGTTTTGGCCGTCTGGAAAACAGAAGCGTAGTGCTCTTTAACTGTATCGATGGCATTTTTGCGATCATTTGAAACGGTGATAACACCGGTGTCCGGCGCATACGTGTTTCTTTTTAACTCATGTTTTAACGAAACCGCCAGCACATCCTGTTGTAGTTGGCTTAGTTGCTCACTATTCGATTGATACTGTTGTTGCGCTAGAATATCCAGCAAGGCAACGGCTTCACGGTGTAACCAATCAGCGCTCCAATCGGGTGCTAAGTAGCTACCATGCCCCCAGATCGAGCCTCGCTGCATTCCCCCAATTGACTGCCAAACCTTCTGACCTTGTAAAATATCTTCCTTGGTGTAAATAAGGATGCCATCTTCTGACTGCACCGTCTCCGGTATTGGCGGTGCTTGATGATAGATCTCACCGCCGAAATACAACAGAATAGAAAACATCACTATCATTGAGGCCGCTAGCGCTAGCCACAGGCGTTTGATGGTAAACAAATTATTATATTTTGTTGGCATGGTGAGTCCTATTTGAAAAAATGGAAAATTTCCGGATGTACCAAAGATCCAAGGCTGGCAGTACAGCCATGTTCTATTCACACGTGAACAATACTAATCTAAGCGGCCAATTTCATTCTTGACCGATATCAAGAAACGCTTAATAACTGACTTTGTGGCATAGCTATGATTTGGCTACGCATAGGATTGAGAAAGGCCACTCAATGATGTTTAGACAGAGACCTTGATTTTAGTCAATGAAACACCGACCGGTGCCTACTATGATTCGGGTATAGTGATTTCAGAATAGTGTTGCTGATAAGTCCTTTGGCAACCTCACTACTTCTGGCGCCGCCATTGCATAACTGGTGGTGCTAATAAAGCACATAGGCTGAGTAGGCTGAAATCGTTAGTAAATGGATAAAATATGAAACGTGAAAATGCTAATTACATCATCTACGGAATGTGTCTTTTATGGTGCGGGGTTTTGCTGGGTGTTTCTTTCATCGCTACTCCGGCTAAATTTTTGGTCGCCGAGCTCGACATCGTTACGGCCATTAAGGTTGGGCGCGCGACCTTTGAAGTCTATCATTACTTCGAAATTGTCGCCGTATGCTTAGTCTTCTTTACTCTTTGTGCGTTTCGAGTGAACAAAACGGTGTGGGTTTATTTCGGCCTATTAGGGTTGGTGCTTGCAATGCAAACTTTCTTCATTCAACCACAATTGTTAGCAAATTCCGAAAAGCTGTTTGCTGGAATTGCTATGCAGTCAACGTCATACGTACATCTTTACTATATTTTTTGTGATTGCTTAAAGGTGGTATTGCTTATAAGTTTCTTACCAGCAATAAAGTTCATCAATAGCAGCGCATACGGCCCAACTGACGCTGAGCTGCGTATAAGAAACCCTGTTATTTCGAAAGTAGATCAATGAACATACCCCACCAAGCAAGCTATTGGACTCTTTTTTCCTCGGGATTTAGGCTGTTTTTTATTGCTGCGGCGAGCTTATCAAGTTTGGCTATATCGTATTGGCTATTGTTATTTTTGGGCCTAGTGCCGGCAACTGACCTGAACTATTACCCACCACTGATCTGGCATATGCACGAAATGGTGTATGGATATGCAGGTGCTGTAATAGCCGGTTTCTTGCTGACCGCAGTCAGCGCTTGGACTGGTCTTGCTACGCTGCGTGGTTGGCCGTTGGCTATACTATTTACCATTTGGTTAGGCGCACGTTGCCTGCCATTCCTCGGTACTGACTTTGTATGGCTAGTAGCGCTACTTAATCCTCTATTCTTTATTTACTTAGGGTTTGGAATCGCCATACCTATTATAAAATCGGGTAATAATCGCAATTTATTCGTTGTGGTGATCACGCTTGTTCTAGCGATATCGAACGCAAGCTTGCATGCGAATCTGTTAGGATTTTTTAACAGCCCTATGATTGCTAATACGGCGATAGCCATCGCATTCTATTTGCAGCTACTTCTGATTATTATTATTGCCGGACGAGTTTTTCCGATGTTCAGCGCCAACGGATTACAGGGCATTTACTCACCAAAAAAATATCAATGGTTAGAGATTGCTTGTGTGCTTAGCTTCCTGATGTTTGCTATCGCCAATATCATTGACCAATCGGGCCAAAAGCTTGCGCCTTTTATTTTGCTATTGCTTGCTTTGTTGGTAGTTACGCTACATTCGCTACGAGTGGCCTACTGGTTTCATTGGCGAATATGGACTAAGCCATTAATTTGGGTATTGCATGCCGGGTATTATTTTCTAATCGTCGGCGTATTATTGATCGGGTTATCGGCTTATTACCCTGAGGCTCGGGTTTCAGGCCTACACGCTATGTTAGCCGGTGGGCTAGGTTTAATTACACTAGGCATGATGGCAAGAGTAAGTATTGGACATACCGGGCGAGACATTCAACAACCCAATAAATTGATAGTGCTTGTTTTTATTCTTGTCGCGGTTGCCACACTGATCAGAGCATTTCTGCCATTAGTCGACCCCGAGCTGTACTTATTAGCAATTAAGCTCAGTGGCGTGCTTTGGAGTGTTGGTTTTCTACTTTTTATAGCATTGTACCTGCCAGCTCTTGTTACCCGGCGCGTTGACGGTGCTGCGGGGTAGTACACTAAGCTCTTTTAGACACTAAGTGACTTTATCCAACATAGTTGTTGTCACTACTTGTTTCCGGCGGCAGAAAAAATGCGCTAGCTTGAATTTTGGTCTGTCGTTGGCTTTTAGTGTGAATAAATAGTTGTGAAAGCAACAATATTTGTTATAACATTGTCCAAGTGAGTTTTTTAATAAGGACAGATTTTCTTAAGCGATTTTCCTTCGTATAAGAAAATACATACTGGGTAGGGGAATAGTGACGAAGTAGACGAACTCGGTTGAGTTCGGTGACTGGAGTCCTGCCTGCCCGCTCTAGCGTTTGAGCATAGCTTGCTTTTTCATAAGCTTGCAGGCAAATTCAGGGTCATCCTAGATCTATCTCGATACATTCCCTTAGACCGTTGGTTTGTTGTGTATCTTACATAATTATTTATCCAGCATGGTTCTTTCACCCTCACGATTCGATAAGCGGGCGGCCCTACGTCTTCCCGTTTAATGCTTCAGTGTATTTAATAATGGCTTTCTGAGTGGTTTTTTCAATCGATCGGCTTGCACTTTATTTTTACAATAAACCTAAAAAGGAGTACCTACCACCATGTTAAAACTTAACCCGAGGAAGAGTTTAGTCGCCATAGGTGTGGCTAATATCTTGGCCCTCGCTGTTCCAATAGTCGCTTACGGGGAAGACTTACAAAAAGTCTCACGTCCAAGTTCGCTTGAAAAAATCGACGTTAACGAACGAATTCAATCTGAAAACATTGAGTTAGTAGAAGTTTTTATCGAGTTTGAAGATGTTGCTAACACCGTTAGCACTTCTAGCACTAACTCGCGTCTTGCCACCGCTAGTCGTAGTCAAAAAATGGATACGTTACGCAGCGGCATGCAAAAATTTCGCGGTCAAGAAATGCGCGAAAAATCAAGTCGAAAAGGTGTTGCCTGGAAGATACAAGCGCAGGATATCGAGCGGTTAAAGCAGATGCCTGACGTTAAACGTGTATCGTTCATAATACCAGCGCAAGCGAACCTAAGTAATAGTGTTCCATGGATCGGCGCTCCGACGGTATGGAATGACATCGGTAATGGTGATAATAATGGCACTGGATCTCCAGTAACAATCGCGATCATTGATAGCGGCATCGATTACTATCATGCTGGGTTCGGCGGTTCTGGTGACCCTGCAGACTTTACTAATAATGATCCGAGTGTGATTGAAGCTGGAACCTTTCCGACCACTAAAGTAATTGGCGGAATTGACTTTGCGGGCGCCGATAGTGAGGCTTTTGCAACAGACCCTGACCCGGTCGGTGTTGGTTCCTTTCATGGCACTCACGTAGCGGGTATCGCGGCGAATATCGGAGCCGGAGATGTTGCCCCTGGAGTAGCCCCCGGCGCAGAGCTATACGCTGTTAAGGTATTCGCTGATAATGGCGGTAGCACAACGGTAAGCCATCTCGGTATTCAGTGGGCAGAAGACCCGAACCAAGACGGCGACACCTCTGATCGTGCCGATGTTATGAACCTTAGCTTAGGGTCGTCATACGGTCGTACAGATGACGTAAGCTCAGTAGCCGCGCAAGAGGCTTCAGAAAACGGTTCAATCGTCGTTATCTCAGCGGGTAACAGCGGTGATGTGCCCTATATTCATGGTGGTCCGGCAGTAGCACCTGGGGCGATTTCAGTTGCTAACTCGTTAGCTGGAGGCTTGGTTCAGGGTATACTCGCAACGTCAACTAACGCCGCGGCCAATGGTTCATTCCTTGCAATTGAAGGTGGTCATAGTAATACTTTCGCAAATGGCTTTACCATCAGCGGTAACCTAGTTGCTGTCGACGGACTTGACGGTTGTAGTCTTCCAACCAACGCGGCGGATGTGGCTGGAAACGTGGCATTAGTCATTCGTGGCGCTTGTGGTTTTGACGACAAATACGCCAACGCAGAGGCTGCTGGAGCAATAGGCATCGTCGTTTATAATGACGGTGCTGATGCGACACGCATCAACCCGATTGGAATGGGCGGTGTTGATCCGCCACGTAGTCTGACTGGTGTTATGGTTAGTTTTACCGATGGTAATAACATCAAAGCCGCATTAGATAATGGTGAAGCGGTTAGCGTCTACGCTGATGAGACTACTCAGACAGTTACTAACCCAAGTAATGATGACACGCTCGCCGGCTCTACTTCACGTGGACCAGGTTTGGATAATAGCTTTAAGCCAGATGTCGCGGCACCAGGGTCAGGTATTCAATCTGTATTAGTTGGCAGTGGTACCGGAGCTGGAGGTGCAACTGGCACCTCGATGTCAGCGCCGCATGTCGCTGGAGTTGCTGCATTATTGAAGCAAAAATGGCCAAATCTTTCGCCAGCTGCAATTAAAGCAATGATACAGAACTCTACAACACCCGCCTATCGTGACGGTGTTGCTGGTGCCAGCGACCCATACCCGTTGACGCTACAAGGCGTCGGGCGTGTGCAAGCTGACGTGGCAAGCACCTTAACAAGCTTCGCTAAACCCGGTGGCGTTTCATTTGGACGCGTAAATTCGAAATGGGGAACCCATTTATCACGTAAAGTTACGGTGAAGAATTTATCCAACCAAGCAAAAGTGTTTTCGATAACACACGAGCCGGGCCAAACCATGGACGGTGTTACTGTGAGAACATATTCGCACAATTTATGTTCCGGCACGGGGTAAGCGAAGCTTTAAACTAGCGATGGACTTTAACCCTAATCTAGCGCCTTTTGATGCGGTTGCGAACAGCCAAAGCGAAGTCGATGGTTGGTTTGTTTTAGAAGACACTCTGAGTGATGAAATACTTCGCGTCGGTTATATGGCGATTGTTGATCCAGCAGCAGGGGTTAAAGCCTATAAGAGCTATAATAGTCTTGGTTTCTATAACGCTGGCAGTAGTGATAGTTATGCAGAAGGCTTTACGCTTGCCGGAAAAGCTCAGCCGCAGGGTAAATCGTCACATGATATCGATACTTTCGGATACCGAACTGGCGTCAGTCTTTTTGGTGGTGCGGCAATAGATTTTGTGTTTGTCTCGAAAGGCGCATGGTCATCGCATAGTCCGCTTGCAATCTTGTTAGATATTGACAGTGACGAAGATGGCGTAGCCGAAACCAATATGCAAATCACCGATTTCAAAACGGTAGGGCGATTTGATGGTGTTGTTGACGTTTCCATTTTTCCAGGTGGGTATGGCTTAGGTGCAGCGGACTACGATTACAATGATAGAGTGCTCATAGCTCGCTATCTAATTGATCGAAATGGTCTGGCTCCAGATGTCGGCTTCCTAGATGCTGGCGATACTGACTTTGACTACACACTGACTATTTTGAATCAGTTCACTGGCGAGTCTTCGGTACTTACTGGCTCAATTGATTTGACTGAGGAAGTTACCGTTGATACAAACTCATTTGTTATGCCTAAAAACGGCAGTGCGAACTCAGAGTTAACGTCTGAGAACGGCGGCAAGATGTTATGGGTTTATCAACAAAACAGAGCTAAGAAACAGGCTCAAGTGATTAAAATCAAGGCGAAAAGGAGAAGATAAGGCGCGCCCAATGACACCTCATGCTTTTACTGTGAGGTGTCATTTTTAGATCAATATAGGTGTGTTTCATTTGCCAGCGATGATTGTTGTATATGACTTTTATTACAGAGCCTAGCGGCTTGTTCGCCTATGAGGTAATGCCTAGATAATTGTTAGTTTTTAGAACCGGTAGAGTGATCTACCGGTTTTTTTTGCCTTGTTGATATGTTTATTTGAAAAGCGGCAATCTTGGGAGATGACTAAGTGGCGCGAATACGGTGCCAGCTTGCGTTAGGTCTGGTCGTCATAGATACTCGTGCCACGAACAACCCTGTGCTGGCTATGTCTGCGCTTCATAATTAAATAAAAATACGCGTTGGTTTTTTCAGGCATTCCATTTTTATTCTATTACCTGCCGGTACTATTGCTGGTCTACTACGCTGTGCCCACTCGCTTTCGAGCGCTTCGCAATGGAGTATTAGTTTTTGCTAGCCTATTGTTTTACGCATGGGGCGAAGGCTTGATGGTAGGCCTTTTGATGGTATCAATTGTCGCAAACCATATGGCGGCACATATCATTAGTATTAAGGTTGATAGAGGTCATAGGAAAATTACTTTGGCGCTGGGCATTGCACTGAACTTAGCCGTATTGGTGTGGTTCAAGTACGCCGTGTTTATTTTTCAAGTGTTGGGTTTTAATCAATCATTTGCGCCAGAGCTACCACTGGGGATTTCGTTTTTTACTTTTCAAGCCATTAGCTATCTAGTCGATGTGTACCGAAAAGAGGCCGAACCGGCTAAAACAGTATTGATGAGTGCCTTATATATATCATCGTTCCCACAGCTAATTGCCGGACCTATCGTGCGCTACAAAACGGTTGCTCGACAGATCGTTGAGCGCAAGGAATCGTGGGCGATGTTTACGCTCGGCATCCATGTGTTTGTGATTGGTCTAGCGCAAAAAGTTTTGATTGCAAATGTGGTTGGCATCACGGCCGACGAGGCATTTAATAATTTGGATCAAGGTTTAAGTGTGACCACCGCGTGGTTAGGTTTAATCGCCTATGGCATCCAAATTTTCTTCGATTTTGCTGGTTACTCTAATATGGCGATAGGCTTGGGTTATATGTTAGGTTTTACCTTTCCCGCGAACTTCAATACGCCATACACAGCAAAATCAATTACCGAATTTTGGCGTCGATGGCATATGACGTTGTCGGAATGGTTTAGAGACTATTTATACATTAGTTTAGGTGGTAATCGGCACGGCACGGCTCGCACTATATTGAATTTATGGATAGTTTTTCTATTATGTGGGCTTTGGCATGGCGCCGCTTGGACCTTTATTGCTTGGGGAGCCTGGCATGGCTTTTTCTTGTCGGTCGAGCGCTTGTGGCTTAGTAAGACCCTAAAGCGGGTTTGGTTGCCGCTCCAGCATGCCTACCTATTGGTGACCGTCTTTCTTGGTTGGGTGCTATTTCGTGCCGAGGACATCCCGCATGCGTTAAATTATTACGCGGCACTATTGGGTATGTCAGAAGTAAGCGTTGTTAGGGTGTCACCTGCTCTGAGCATAAATATTCTTTTGGTAATGCTGCTGGCGTTTCTGATCGCCACTGGTGCTCTGCGAGCAATCGGACGAGGCGCAAAAGAGTTCGCGCCGCTGGTAATTAGAAGAACCTCGCGATTAATTTATCAAAATAGCGTGCACTGGTTGTTGCTGAGTGCGGTGTTATTAGTGAGTGTGACTGAGTTAGTTGGTTCGAACTATAATCCATTTATCTATTTTCGTTTTTGATGGGCGCATCGCAATGAAACCTCAAATAGGCAGTAAGGTAACTAAAAATACACTCGTGCATCGTGTCGTTAGTGTTGGTTTTCTTACCTTATTATTAATTCCTTTAGGGTTAGGCATTATCGAACTTGGTAGTGATGACAGCAGCCTAGCCGGTGAGAATCGTAACAAAGAAGTCTGGCCAGAGATTTCACTATTAAAAACAGATGTTACCCGCTATACAGCGCAAATTAACCGATTTATGAGTGACCATGTTGGTCTTCGAGACACTCTTATAAATTTACATGCTAAGTTTCAGTATCGACTTTTAAATAAAGCCATCAGCGACAAAGCCGTGATCGCTAAAAACGGGTGGTTGTTTTACTCAGAACGCGATGCGCTCAAAAATCCAAGTGAGCAACCTACTTTTGGTGAGAGAGAAGGTGCCGCATGGTTAGAGCCAATGCTCGACTATCAACGTTTTATTGAGCGTCGCGGCGGCAAGCTAGTGGTTGTTTTAGTGCCAGAAAAACATCACGTTTATTCTGAGTATTTACCAAGCAGTTATCAATACACCAGAGATGGGCGTCGTGCTGACGTGATTGAGCGCTTGGCCAAGCGCTCGGGCCTCACCGTGATCAACTTATTAAATTCAATGCTGGCCGAAAAGGGCTTCGGCAAGCTGTATTTAAAGTCAGACTCCCACTGGACGCAGCGTGGTGCATACATTGCTTACCGAGAATTGATAACCACGCTACAGCAGCGAAATGAAAACCTGCCGTTTAACTCGTGGGATAAGCTTGAAAAAATGGAATCAGTTAGAGGGTCTGGTGACTTAGCCGCCTTGCTTAATCTTAGTGATGAGTTTGAAGAAGAGTACGAACGCTATATTCCTGTTCATAAGCAACAGGGTGTGAATATTGATACGGCTAATCGACCGAGCTTACTATTAGTCGGAGATTCTTTCTCGGCTCGGCTAAATGATTTTCTACCCAGCAGTTTTGTTGGAACTTTTTTCGTACATCATAACTTTCGTTCTTTACCTACCGATGTGGTCGCTAAGCGTAGGCCGGATATTGTGGTAATCGAAATTATCGATAGAGCCTTGGGCGCGCCGTTCGAGGTTTCCGAGCGCTGATACGACAGAAGCAGAAAAACTATTCGTGTCGGAATAATTTTATCTGGATCTAAGTTGATTTTTGGCGATTAAACGCTTCAGATATATTCAGCTCGATTGCCTTAGCGCATCGCAAGCTTTATTTCTAAGGTTATTTTTAATTTCCTCGATCTGAGTTTACGGCGGTGAGATAAGCTTAAAATCGAGGTATGCTTTGATAAATGGATGTTCTAAATGCCGGATATTCGCTTGTCTTTGCCAAGCAAAGTAAGCAGACTAAATTGTCAAAACAGCACTGGGGTTAAAAAATGCTTTGGATTACAAATGGTTATCTGATTATAGGCTTGATCTTCGGGGTCTACTTTATACTGGCTGGATGTAGCCGCATCGATCCCACAGCCGCGTCAGCAAAAGTGCTTGTTCGCTTAATGTGGCTGCCAGCGGCACTTTTATTGTGGCCGCTTTTATTGACAAGAATTCTTCAGGTTAACCGTAGAGAAGGTAATAGCGAGGTGGTTAAATGAAAAGAAGCCATCGCACTGTTCATCGTATTCTCTGGCTATTATTGGTACCACTATTACTGTTCTTTGTGTTTCTAGCTCAGAACAGCGGGCCTAACAAAGCGCCACTTATCGAAAAAGCTCCGCACCCCAGTGCGGTTGGGGAGTTACCATGAGTCATGACTATGTGCCAGTACAATGGAACCGTAATAAAGTTATTTATGATCGCGTTCTGTGGCTAGCAATAGCGCTCTATCTAGTCACCTTTATGGTGGTAAGTATGCTGACGCACACAGGTGCTGAAGCGTTGTCGCCAATGATCTTGTTGATAAGGGCTTTTGCCTCCTGCGCTTTTTTAATGTTAAGCATAATATTATGCATTGGCCCATTAGCACGCTTAGATTCACGCTTTCTGCCATTGCTGTATAACCGACGGCACTTCGGCGTATCGATGTTTCTAGTGGCACTAGCACATGCTCTTTTGGCAATTGTTTTCTATCACTCCTTTGGTGTGGGTAATCCACTCGTTTCGATATTCACATCCCCTGGCAGCTATGGGTCAATCAGTGACTTTCCATTTCAGCGTTTTGGAGCCTTCGCTTTACTTATATTGTTAGTGATGGCGGCCACAAGTCATGACTATTGGAATGCCAATTTAAAGGCACCGGTTTGGAAGGCCTTACATATGAGCGTCTACTTCGCTTACGGCCTATTAATAGTGCATGTTGCTAGTGGTGCCATGTTGCAATCTGAAACAGGTTTGCTTGCAGCAATGGTCTACATCAGCGTTGTTTGCGTCGGCGGTCTACACCTCTTTGCGGCATTTAAGAGTTTGAAGGTTGATCGTGTCGGTCAAGCGGCTGAATGGGTCAATGTTGGCGCATGGCAAGACATCCCTGACAATCAAGCGATCACAGTAACCGTGGGTAAAGACGAGCGAGTTGCAATCTTCCGTTATGAAGGTACAAAGTTGGCCGCTATCTCAAATGTTTGTCAGCATCAAAATGGGCCGCTTGGCGAGGGCCGAGTAATTGATGGTTGCATTACGTGCCCGTGGCACGGATTTCAATATCGACCAGAAGACGGTTGTTCGCCAGCACCGTTCACCGAAAAAGTGGAGACTTATTACCTCAAGTTGGATGGTGAGCAACTCTTTTTAAATCCAGTTGCTTTACCGAAAGGGTCAGCAAGACCCGTTATTAACATGGCCGCCGAGGTTTTAGAATGAGCAAACAGCGTAAAGATTTCTTTGTCGGCTACTTACCTATGCATGGCGATCTTAAGTCCTTCTATAAATGGCTTGCAGTGTTACTGATTTCAATTGGTCTAGGCTTTTCGTATTGGGTGTCGTCGACGCAGAAGGCGGTCGGCAAGGGGCAATGGCTATTAGCCGAGGAAAAGACCTATCAGGGCTATCTGAGTCATGATCCCTACCCTTTACTGCATATTGTAGGTGATAAGCCGGAAACAATTATTTTAATGTCTCGAGGCAAGCATTCATCTGCAAACATAACCTCAGCGTTAGATGGCCGTGAAGTAACAGTGACAGGCTTCCCAATCGAACGTGGCGGCTGGAAGTTGTTAGAGCTTCGCGATATGAGCGATGTAGAAGTTATTAGCTCAAAGCAGCCTTATAAAGCTAGCTCCGAGCCGCTAGGCGAAGTTACCTTAAGCGGCGAAATTATCGATTCAAAATGCTTTATGGGAGTGATGAAACCCGGCGAGGGCAAAGTACATCGCGCTTGTGCTGCGATGTGTATCGCCGGAGGTATCCTACCCATGCTAGTGGTTAATCAGTCAGACGGAAATCGTTACGGCTATATCTTAATTGGCCCACAGGGTCAAGCTGCGGCAGATTTCGTGATAGAAGATGTCGCTGTTCCGGTCAGTGTGTTTGGGCAATTGGAACGGCGCGGTGATTTAACCTATCTACGGATCGCTGAAAACGGTATCACTCGAATTTGAAAGCCTATGCGTTCAGACCTCTAATACTTGACGGTGTTCCCAGCAACTCCTTGAGCCGTGCGGACATCGTCAAAACAAAGGAACGAAAACCTATTGCAGCATACGCAAGGTAAGTCTCTAAGAGGCGTTCAAACTTAAGTAGGGGTCTATCGTAAAACACCACTGAATTGAGATCGGTTAACGCTGAATCCGCTTCATCTAAGCAATATTTTATTGCGTTTACTGGAAAGCCAGCGTCGTGTTTTTTCTTGTGAATGGCTCTTCTTGCGCCGCGGCGACAATCTTCCTGTCATTATAATTGTGGCGACGCTGTCGTGAAAGTACGCAGATATGCCGAGAACAGTTGCCATTATTTGGGAACTAAAATCTTAGTTTTCTGAAGAGTATTATCAATACAGACTTAAGCTTTGCAATAACTCAAATGGAACATATTGATACACCCACGTTAGTAACAGCTCAATATATTTGTGTTTATCGTACCTACAAAAAAAGATGCTATCAAAGATATTCA